>NZ_KQ758630.1:62719-110789 GCF_001457055.1 Priestia veravalensis
CGAAACCATCTTTCAATTTTCTCTTATGCAAGAGAAAATGTTATCCGGTATTAGCTCCGGTTTCCCGGAGTTATCCCAGTCTTACAGGCAGGTTGCCCACGTGTTACTCACCCGTCCGCCGCTAACGTCATAGAAGCAAGCTTCTAATCAGTTCGCTCGACTTGCATGTATTAGGCACGCCGCCAGCGTTCATCCTGAGCCAGGATCAAACTCTCCGAAGAAATGTTTGACTTGCTCATAAAAGTTTAAAAAATTAACGTTGACGTTTGTCGCTTTGTTCAGTTTTCAAAGTTCAATTTGGTAATGGAGCGGGTGATGAGAATCGAACTCACGACATCAGCTTGGAAGGCTGAGGTTTTACCATTAAACTACACCCGCATATGGCGCGCCCGAGAGGAGTCGAACCCCTAACCTTTTGATCCGTAGTCAAACGCTCTATCCAATTGAGCTACGGGCGCATTATTTTCTACCGCTTCGTTAGCGACTTAACTATCTTATCATCTCTATTTGTTAGTGTCAATACCTTTTTTTGTTTTTTTGGTGCGGCCGAGAGGACTTGAACCTCCACGGGTTATTCACCCACTAGGCCCTCAACCTAGCGCGTCTGCCATTCCGCCACGACCGCTTAATAAAAAAGGTTAAAGATAAAAGTGCGGGTGAAGGGACTTGAACCCCCACGTCGTAAAGACACTAGATCCTAAGTCTAGCGCGTCTGCCAATTCCGCCACACCCGCATGTGTGTATTTAAAATGGTGAGCCATGAAGGACTCGAACCTTCGACCCTCTGATTAAAAGTCAGATGCTCTACCAACTGAGCTAATGGCTCTTGATGGCTGGGCTAGCTGGATTCGAACCAACGCATGACGGAGTCAAAGTCCGTTGCCTTACCGCTTGGCTATAGCCCAATCAAAAAGAAATGGCGGTCCCGACGGGAATCGAACCCGCGATCTCCTGCGTGACAGGCAGGCATGTTAACCGCTACACCACGGGACCATCCATACAGATGATATACAAACAAAATATGGAGGATGACGGGATCGAACCGCCGACCCCCTGCTTGTAAGGCAGGTGCTCTCCCAGCTGAGCTAATCCTCCGGAATTAAATCATAAATTATTCAAGCAAATATAATATGACCCGTACGGGATTCGAACCCGTGTTACCGCCGTGAAAGGGCGGTGTCTTAACCACTTGACCAACGGGCCATTATAAAATGGCGGAGAAGGAGGGATTTGAACCCTCGCGCCGCTTACACGACCTACACCCTTAGCAGGGGCGCCTCTTCAGCCTCTTGAGTACTTCCCCGTTATAATGGCTCCACAGGTAGGACTCGAACCTACGACCGATCGGTTAACAGCCGATTGCTCTACCACTGAGCTACTGTGGAATAGTGTTATCAGACTCATTAAAATTTACTATATTTTGACTTATTTGTCAATGTTTTTTCAAAAAATATTCAAGCACTTTTGAGTGCTTTATAAATTTATCATATGCCTTTTCCATAGTCAAGGGCTTACTCTAATTTTTTTAACATTCCACCGCAATAACCACAGAGATACTTTTGGAGATGAATCTTTCTTTTCCTTGTATATTTAATCTTACAACCAGTGCATTGATAAAGATGTACTGGACTATTTTGCTTTTTTGCTATGTTTTTTGCAAGTGGCTTGCAAAACCTAGGGGCACCTACTTCTTTCATTAATTGGCGAAAGTCTCGATCTCGATGTCCATATCCTTTGCCTTCTAAATGCAAATGGTAATGACATAGCTCATGTTTAATAATGTTAATAACCTCTTCTTGACCATGTTCTTCATAGTGACCATAGTTGATTTCAATATTAGAGTTATGAACAAGGTACCTTCCACCTGTTGCTCTTAGTCGTCTATTAAAATAAGCTTTATGTAAAAAAGGTTTGTGAAAAAATTTCATTGATATTTCTTCTACTAATTGTTGTAGTTCGTTGTTCTCCATTTTATTTCCTCCTTGTTATCACCTGACTAGCATGCATTGCATACATTTAATATTACATTATTTTTTATACATTTATATAAAAGGAGCGAATGCTGTGATGCCGATGTGGTTACAAAGACAAATGCAGCGTGCTTACTTACAGAAAGATTGTGCACAGATTCGACTATTAAACCAATGCTGGTTTTTTTACCGTAAAAACCACTCTTCAATGGACTAACCCCTACAATCCAATAGAAAAATCGCCCTGACATTAATGTCAGAGCAATTTTTCTGATGGATTTAGAAAGTAGCTTATGGCGAAATCATAGTTAATGAAACTCTTCCTTTAGCAACATCTACACCTTCTACCCAAACAGTTACCACATCTCCGACAGAAACAACATCTAGCGGGTGTTTTACATACTTGGTTGTTAATTTTGAAATATGAACCAACCCGTCCTGCTTTACACCGATATCTATAAACGCACCAAAATCCACCACATTGCGTACGGTTCCTTCAAGTTGAAGACCTTTCGATAAATCCTCCAGTTGCAAAATATCTTTTTTCAAGAGCGGCTTTGGCAAATCGTCCCTAGGGTCTCTCCCTGGCTGTACTAGCGCTTGAATAATATCTTTTAAAGTAAACTCTCCAACTCCTAGCTCTTCTGAAAGATCAGAAATAGATAAGCTATTTAATGCTTCTTTTAATTCATCTGTTCCAAGATAATCATAAGTTAAATTCACCTTATCTAGCAATTCATTCACGTAACCATAGCTCTCAGGATGAATACTCGTTTGATCTAGCGGCTCTTGGCCATCAATAATTCGCAGGAAGCCAATACATTGTTCATATGTTTTAGCACCTAATCTCGGAATCTTTTTCAGTTCCTTTCGGCTTTTCAGCTTGCCATTTTCTTCTCGATAACGAATAATATTTTGAGCGACCGTCTTATTAAGACCTGACACATATTGAAGCAAAGAAGAAGAAGCCGTATTTACATTCACTCCCACCTGGTTTACTACTGTTTCCACCACGAACGTTAATGAATCATTTAGCTGCTTTTGAGAAACATCATGCTGATATTGTCCAACACCAACTGATTTTGGATCGATTTTAACAAGTTCGGCAAGCGGATCTTGTAACCTTCTCCCAATTGAGACTGCACTTCTTTCTTCCACCTGAAAGTTTGGGAACTCGTCCCTAGCGATGTCAGAAGCAGAATAAACGCTAGCGCCCGCTTCATTTACGATTAAATAAAAAATATTTCTAGATTGATGTTGCAAAATCTCCGCAATAAACTGTTCTGTCTCTCTAGAAGCTGTACCGTTTCCGATTGCTACCATTTCAATTGAAAATTTTTCAATGATTTCAGTTACTTGCTTTACACTTTCTACTTTTTTATTAACAGGAGGATGCGGGTAAATAACATCAATCTTGAGCACTTTTCCTGTTTCATCAATAACTGCCAGCTTACACCCAGTTCGATACGCAGGATCTACAGCCAGGACAACCTTTCCTTTTAGAGGCGGTTGAAGAAGTAGCTTTCTCAAATTCTCGGAAAAGATATGTATAGCCTGTGCTTCAGCTCTCTCTGTTAGCTCTTTTCGAATCTCTCGTTCGATAGCAGGAGCAATTAGCCGCTTATATGCATCTGTAATCGCTTCTTCTACTAATGAGACAACAGACGATTTCGTATTTTTAACAAATCCTTTTTGTATGTATCTAAAAATGCCTTCTGTAGATACGTTAATGGATACTTTTAATATCCCATCTTTTTCCCCTCTATTCATAGCTAACACGCGATGAGGAACAATCTTGCTTACAGATTCCTTATACTCATAATACATTTCATATACATTTTTTTCATCTTTTTCATGAGCTCTAGCTTCGGTTTCAATAACGCCATGTTTAAACGTATAGTCTCGAATCCACTGACGATAGGAAGGCTCGTCAGATATAATCTCCGCGATGATATCTTGAGCACCCTGTACGGCATCCTCCACGCTATCGACACCTTTTTCCGTAGATATGTATAGCTGTGCTTTCTCTTTAACTGCTTCTAAAGGAAATGTTAAAATCCATTGAGCAAAAGGCTCTAATCCTTTTTCTTTTGCAACAGTTGCTTTAGTTCTTCGCTTTTGTTTATAAGGTCTATATAAATCTTCCACTTGCTGTAACTTTGTTGCTTTTGCAATACTTGTAGCCAGCTCATCCGTTAGCTTTCCTTGCTCTTCAATCAAGCGGATAACTTCTTCTTTTCGGATATTTAAGTTCGTTAAGTATGTCCACTCGTCTAAGATTGCTCGAATTTGCACTTCATCAAGAGATCCTGTTTGTTCCTTACGGTAACGAGCAATAAACGGAACTGTATTTCCCGCTTCAATTAAATTTATTACATTCTTTACTTGCTTTAAAGGAAGGTTTACTTGATCACTTACATGCTTCATTACATCAGTTGTTTGCACTTTTGCTATGGCCGTCAACTCAATCTCTCCTAGCAATGTTTTCTTTTAATTGTAACAAAACTCACATGTATTAGCACATGTGAGTTAAAGTTTTACATCATTAATTTGTTTGTAGCTCTCCCAATATGAATGTTACATCGTCTTTGTGAGAAGATAGTTTCGCTTTCAGTTGAGCGGATAATTGCTCTATGTTCATCCGAGAACTAAAAAAGGCTCTAACTTCTTTTAAATCTAATCCATCCGTATGAATTAAAAACTGAGAGTTCGGTTCATATGGAAAAGTCTGAACCTGAATTTTTTGTTTTCGACCTGATAAAAACCCTTTTACAGGTAAAGGATACGTAAGATTTCCGTCTGGGGCATATAGATAAAAACGAATATTACCTACGTTCGTGTACGAAAAATGCCCGCTGCGTTTATCAAACTTCAATAGAGCAACAGCGGCTCCTCTCGTCCCTTTAGTCACATCATTACACAGCATCATTAAATCATCAAGCTCAAGATTATGATTTCGCTTCGCAGTTTGAATGACAGCATCGGACGCTATTTTTGCATGTTCACCGCTTCCTAACCCATCCGCAATGGCACATAAGAAATAATCGCTAGTTTCTTTGATATAAAAGCCGTCACCACAACAGGTGTTTCCATCTTTAGGTGTTTGATGAGTGGCTGTTTTTATGAAAGATTGATTAGCAGATATACGATTCGTCACTTTTTATACTCCGCTTCGGTTAGGTCTGTTCGAGCCGCATTTCGAAGCTTATCAAGAGCTCTTCTCTGAAGACGCGACACATGCATTTGAGAAATACCTAATTTTTCACCAGCTTCTTTTTGACTCAGGTTCTCAATGAAGGTATAGCGAATGACTTCTCTTTCTCGCTCGCTTAAAACATGTAAAATCTTCTCCAAGACCAATCTTTGGTCGGTTTTCTCATAGCCTGCTTCTTTTTCACCAACTAAATCTAGAATAGTTACGGTACTGCCATCAGAATCCGCTTCAATGGAGTGGTCAACAGAGAGCGCTTGGTAGCTTTGCCCCATTTCCATCGTCTCTAAAACTTCTTCTTCCGTGACTCCAATATAATCAGCAATCTCTTGCACTTGAGGAGAGCGCTGTAATTGGGTTGTCAACTCTTCAACAGCTGCTTTAATTTTCGGACCTAATTCTTTAATTCGACGAGGAACATGCACGCTCCACGTTTTGTCACGTAAGAATCGTTTTATCTCACCAATGATTGTCGGAACAGCAAACGACTCAAAGCTTCTTCCAAACGAAGAATCATATCTACGAATTGCACCTAAAAGGCCTAACATACCAACTTGCACAATATCCTCATGCAAGCTTCGGCCTTTTGAATAACGACGGGCAATCGATTCAACAAGATTTTTATAGTGAATAACGAGCTCACTTTGTGCTTCTTCATCTTGGAATTTTTGAAAACGCTCAATTCGTTCCTGAACTTGTTCTTTAGTTAATTTCATAGGTTGAGACTGTGTTTTCATCACTCTCCACCTGCTCTCTTTGCAAATACTTTGTCATCATGAGGGTAACACCTTTAGAATTCATCATTTTCACTTCATCCATGAGCGTCTCAATTAAATATAAGCCTAATCCACCTTCTGGCAGCATCTCAACTTCTTTCGCTGTCTCGTAAGGCCCGATTTTCTCTTTTAATTCTTCAAAGTTAAAGCTTTCACCTTTATCAACCACCATAATTTCTAAGCGGTCAGAAAAAAGGCCAAAACCTACCTTAACTTCACCATTTTCATCTTCTTTGTAAGCATGCTGAACAGCATTCGTACACGCTTCACTTATTGCAATCTTCATGTCTTCAATATCATCATAAGAGAAGCCCATACGGTTTGCCACTCCTGACAAAGTTAGGCGAATGATTGCGACATAATCTGGCTTAGCTGGAATTTTCATCTCAACGAAATCATACGGTTGCTTCATTTCACGCCACCTTCTACCTGTGAATTCACATTTAAAATATCCGTCAATCCTGTAATATCAAATAATCTCTTTAAACGCTCAGACACACCAACAAACTTTAATGAACCGTTATGCTTTTTAATTGCTTTTAAAAGTGCAATAAAAACACCAAGACCTGTACTGTCCATATATGAAACGTCTGTCAAATCAATTGTGATTCTAACATCGTCTTGTTCTGCTATCTCCATAAATTTCTCTTTTAAATTCGGAGCTGTATATGCATCAATTTCGCCAGCCAACGTAATACGATATTCCTGACCAGCATCTTGAACATCAATCTTTAAATTCATCGTATCTATAAACCCCCTCAGTTTTCATAAACTATACATTCTTTACCCTTCATTCTTTCTAGTTAAACTGCTTTTTTTAAAATAATAAGGGTAAAATCGTCTCGAAGCTGAAACTCTTGTAGTTTTTCTAATTCTTTAAAAACTGCCTCAACAATTTCTTGAGGTGTCAAATGCATGTATTTACGAATTAGTTTTATAATGTCCAACCTTTCCAAAAATCCTTCTTCAGTTCGACATTCTGTTACTCCATCCGTTAATAAGATAATCATATCATCTTTGTGAAGCTCTTTTTCATACTGTGAGTACTTCACATGACGATCTACACCTAGAACTAGACCTCTTGCTTCTAAATCATGAAATGTATCAGTTGAAGCTTCATAATAGAATCCTGGTTCATGACCGGCTGATGCGTAGGTAAACAAGTTGTTAGCAGGATGGTACGTACCATAAAACATTGTAATGAACATACTCGGATCCACGTTGCGCTCTACAATATTATTCAAGTTTTCAAGCACATAGCTTGGATTTTTCCGAGAATCCGGTAAGCTATCCATCGCATACTTAATCATCGACATGCACATCGCAGCCGGTATTCCTTTACCAATTACATCTGCAATCGCAATGCTAACACCACCGTTGTCTTCATCCACGAAATGAAAATAATCACCGTTCATCTGCTTGGCTGGTACGCTCACTGCGCCAATCTCTAAAGTATCCACATTATCCGGAATATTTGTTCCCAATAAATTTTGCTGAACATTTGCAGCAACTTCAATCTCTGACCGAAGCTCTCTCTGCTTACTTTTTAACGTTTGATGTTCACGTAACGCTAATCCATAGCTAATCATAACCTCTAATAAAAAATCTAATGAATGCAATACTTTCTCTGGAATATCAGAATAAATCTCTTCAATTACCTCTTTATGAATACTAACGATGTCTTCTGGCGATACTTCATTTTCTAAAGATTTGCGACTTAGCTTTTGTCCTTGGTATAAAACTTGCTCATCTTGCGTTTGAATATAATTCCCCAAAATATCCCTATATAGCTGTTTCATCTCTTTATCAAAAGACATTTATTCTCCTCCTAGCGGAGCCACTTAATTGCTTTGATTTCAGTACCGTCTCCTACATTTGATTCAATTGAAAACTCATCCATGAGACGTTTCACTCCTGGTAAACCTGCACCTAATCCTCCAGATGTAGAATATCCATCTTCCATCACTTTGCGAATGTCAGGAATACCTGGCCCTTCATCTGTAGCAATAATTAAAAGTCCTCGTGTAGTTGAACGATCCAATTTTTCAATATGAATCTGTCCTTTCCCCGCGTATAAATAAATATTACGTGCTAATTCAGAGATGGCTGTTGTAATACGCGCTTGATCTACAGTTCCAAATCCTAAATCCTTGGAAACATTTCTACCTAGCTGACGCGCCGCCACAATATCCCACTCCGTTACAATTTTTACACTGGATTGGAATTCCATCTATTATTCCCCCAGTTCCGATTGGAGTTTCTCAAGACCTTTTTCCAAGTCAAGCGCAGTAAAAACATCATTTAATCCAATACCTAGTTCCACTAAGGTAATAGCAACAGCGGGTTGAATTCCTGTTAAAACAACACGTGCCCCCATTAAACTGGACATGCTAACTACATCACCTAACACTTTAGCAATAAATGAGTCAATCATATCAATGGATGTTAAATCGATTACTACGCCTTTTGCTCCAGTTTGGTGTATTTTACTTAGTAAATCTTCTTGAAATTGAATAGCTGTGTGATCATCAAGCTCCCATTGAATCGAGACCAGTAAGTAGTCATATAATTTTAAGATCGGTATTCTCACGTTCATTCCCCCGATTCCATATCGATAATTTGACGGTTAGTCATTTCTAACGCAAATTCGATTCCTTTCTTCAACGAGTTCTTCGTAATTAGCTCATTTAAATTGATTCCTAAATTAACAATTGTTTGTGCAATTTCAGGGCGAATCCCTACTAATAAACATTTTGCTCCTACTAATCGTACAGCCTCAGCAGCTTGTATAATATGATGAGCTACCATTGTATCAACTACGGGCACTCCTGTAATATCGATTAAAACCACTTCTGAGCGATGCTTAACAACGCCTTGCAGAAGGTTTTCCATAATTTTTCTTGCACGCTCTGTATCGATTGTCCCCACGAGGGGCATAACTGTTATTTTATCAAATACCGGAATTAGCGGCGCTGATAATTCTTGTAAAGCTACTTTTTGTAGCATAACCGTATTTTCCCATGAACTTGAATATTGCTCTACTATCTTGTTATAAACAGGACTAAGCCATTTATCAAAATGATAAAAGATTTCCGAGTGTGCTTCTTTGTTCGAAGATCCTTCGTTTAGATACCCTTCCACAACAACATGTCCTAACTCACGCAAGCCTTGCGTTAGGTATCCAAGTGGCCATCCTAGCTTGACAACTTTTTCTACAATATCTTCGAGTTCATTTGAAAACTCATTTAAAGAACGAAATGCATTCGATAAAACTACATTCACAAAATTTGAACTAACGTTTACATAAACTTGTTCCGATACAACACTTTTAATTCGACCCGTTTCAATATCATTCATTGTAACAAGCCAACGTTCAAATATATCCGCTTTAGATTGTTGAATATACTCAAATAACTTCTCTTGATTCATGAGCTCCTCCTTGTAAGAAATCACATTTCTTTATGCTATTTATCTATTTTTTACCATATTTAATAAACCCATTAAATAGATTTCTTCTTTCAATATACGTTTACTAGTTATTCTTCGTCAAATTAAAAAAGTTGCCCTTAAAGGAGCAACTTAGTATAAATGGAAGTATAATTCTAAAAGTCGATAAGTCCTACACTGATTTGCAAGGCATCATCCACTCTGTCCATCATTTCATCATCTAAATGGGTGATTTTATCAGTTAGTCGCTGTTTGTCAATTGTTCGAATTTGCTCTAGCAAAATAACTGAATCGCGCTCAAACCCATACTTTTTCGCATTAATTTCTACATGCGTAGGCAACTTTGCCTTTTGAATTTGAGCAGTAATTGCAGCAACAATGACAGTCGGACTAAACCGATTTCCAATATCATTTTGGATGACAAGTACAGGGCGAACGCCTCCTTGTTCTGAGCCAACAACAGGAGATAGGTCAGCAAAATAAACGTCGCCGCGTTTGACTACCAAGACATTAACCCCCGCTGACTAAACGATCCACTGTGTGATTTGCTTCAGACTCAGCTAAAAAAGCTTCAGAAGCAATGTTTAAATTTATCTTTGCCATCTCCATATATCCGCGACGCATAGACTCGCGAATATGGCGTTTTTTTCGCTCACGAAGGTATAATTTCGTTGCTTGGTAAATAAATTCGCTTCTGTTACCATTTTCTTGTTTCACCATAAGGTCAAGTTCCGATACTAAATTTTTCGGCAATCTTACCAGGATTTCTGTAGTTGCGCTCGCTTCAGACACAAACATACACCTCCAACATCAATACACACACACACCAATAGTCTCATCTTTCCTTATCATAACACTCATACGTATTAATGGAAAGTTAATTCTGTCAATTTCTACACTATTATTGTCAATCGACGCATTGTTTTATGCATAAATTTAATTTTTAAGCTGAATATTTATTAAATCCTACGTCAATTGTGTTCGTTCAACAAGTAGTTAGTAATATTCACTTGCTCTTGATTCTTCACAATCACCCTTGGTACACGAGCTGAAATCATACAAGGTACTTCGTAGTTAATAGTTTCCAAGTGCTGTGCTACTTGATCAATGGATATTTGTTCGTTGCCCTGCTTACCAATAAGCGTCACTTTTGTACCTACTGGATACTGCTCTGGAAGGCGTACCATTAGTTGATCCATACAAATACGTCCCACCACAGGAACTTTCTTTCCTTTAACAAGGATAGTAAAGTTATGAAGCTTTCGAATCCATCCGTCCGCGTAGCCAATTGGAACCGTTCCAATCCATTCTGCTTTCTCTGATTCATACGTAATACCATAGCTAATACCACTACCTGGCTCTACTTTTTTAACATGTACAAGTGTACTATGCAATGAAAAAGCTTCTTTTAAAGGGACAGAAATGATTTCCTTCATCTCTGGTGACGGGCTTAACCCATACATTGAAATCCCTAGTCTAGCAGCGGTAAACAAATTCTCAGGTTGCTGAAAAATAGCCGCACTGTTTGCACAGTGAACCAGAGGAGGATTAATTCCTAAAGACTGAATAAGCTGCACTACGCTTTGAAACCTGTGATATTGATTTTGAAAGTAAATTGAATTTAGTTCATCTGCCGTTGCAAAGTGAGTAAATACTCCCTCTACTTCCATAAAGGATTGTGATTTTAACAGTGTTGCTACTGCCTTGATCTCATCATCACTTCGTAAGCCTAGTCTTCCCATTCCAGTATCTATTTTCAAATGAATAGTTAAACTTCCATTATTAGCTTGGTCTGCAATTACTTCTTCTATCCATTGCTTACTATAAGCAGTTATCGTAACATTCCATTTAATAGCCTCTTTAACATGAAGAGGCGGCACAGCTCCTAGTACTAAAATGGGGGCTTTAACCCCTTTCTGACGAAGTGAGATTGCTTCATCCAAAAATGCAACAGCTAACATATTAGCACCTGCTTGTAGTGCTAAGTCTGCTACTTCTACATCTCCGTGCCCATATGCATTTGCTTTCACTACAGCCATGAGCTTTTGATCCGGTTTTAATAACTTTTTAACTTCTTGAACATTATACAAAATTGCATCTGCATTAATTTCTGCCCATGTTTCTCGGTAAAATGCTTTAACCATTGTGACACTTCCTTTTTCAGAACCATTATAAACATATGCTACTTTGCTAGTATAATACATCCAAAATTAAAGTTCATTAGAAGGAAATAAAAATTAAACTAAACAGATTTGAATTTTCTCACAAATGAAACCAAATCCAATTAAGAAAACAAAAAGACTCGCTATTCGCGAGCCTGTATTAAGAGTAGTTATTTGCCAAGCTGAGTTTGAACTGAATTCGCCACTTTACTCATCTCTTCAGACGTTAAGTTTTCTGAAGCAATCATAAAGTCAATTCCATCATAAGACCAAGAAAGCGTCTTATCCGTTAGTGCTCCAACTGTAAATCCTAAATCAAACGGCTCCCCAGCTGTTAAAGTAGCTGTAGAGGCTGCTGTTTCCGCTACTTTTGCTTTCTCTTGAACAAGCGTAAACGACTTTTCACCTTCATACTTTAAAACAATTCGCTCACCGTTTTCGCCTTCAACCTTTTTCTCCTCTGCTAGCTTAACGCCTTTTGGTAAGATTTCTGGATAAAGCACACCGAACTCATCAGATTTCTCTGTAGCCATTGTTGGAACATCAATTTTAGCCCCTGTCATGTTGCGTTTCGTATCAAATGCACCCTTATCAAACTTTGAATCAACTTGTACTTTTGAAAAATCCACTTCAATTAGTACCTTGTTGTCTGTATCCATAATTTTTACAGATACAGGCGTTAAATCCTTTTTATTTAGCTTAATTTCTTGTTTTGGCAACATCGTGCTATTTTGGTAATTTGTTTTTGTCTTAAATACATAATGTTTATCCGTCGACTTAAATTCTGCACTTTCATCCTGCACAATGTCTTGCACTAACGATTCATATAAATAAGCTTGGCTACTGTTTTGTGGCCAATCGCTTTGGAAACGGAAGCTTTTGTTTAAGGCCGGTGTTAAGACAAAGACACCTTCATCGTTGCGCAAAATCATTTGACTTTGGTCTTTCTTCGTATTTTTTAAGTTTACACGATAATACGTTGGCTTACTGTGCCAAATTTCAACGTCATATACTTGCGCGTCCTTGCCTGTATTTAGCTTCATTTCTGCTTCAGCTTTATACCCTTTCATATCTTCAATCTTAGCATCTAGTGCATCCGTTACGTCTTGCTGACTTTTTTCGCCACAAGCAGCCAATAGTAATAGTAAAAAGGCGCACGCGAATAACCCAATAAACTTTTTATGCATCTCCCCAACTCCTTTTATATCATGTCATACCTACATGTTGAGAGAAACAAGATAATACCTGTCTCCCTTGTCCGCAATATGAATATATGAAGTTGGGAATATGAATATGCAGACTAGCTTGACGAGCTTTCAATAATTACCTGTGTTACAACATAATGTTGACTGTGTGAAATGGAGACATGAATGTACTTGTTATCGCTTTTATTTAGCGTATAAAGCACTGGTTTTCCACTATGTTCATTTAGAACTTCAATATCTTGAAAACTTAAATCTTTTCCTATTCCTGTTCCTAATGCTTTAGAATAGGCCTCTTTCGCTGAAAAACGACCTGCCAGAAACTCAATCTGCCTTTTCCCTTGGAGTTTATCGTAGCTCGCCTTTTCATTTTTTGTTAAAATACGAGTAACAAACGAAGATTGTCTTTTTGCAAGCTTTTCAATTCGATCTAGCTCGGTAATATCCAGTCCAATCCCTTTAATCAATTGCTCTTCACACCCTTCTATCTTTTTGCATACTGCATAAAATAAAGAAATGCACCTAAAACAAACTATACTAAGTTCCTTATGAAAGGAAGTGGTTGCGATCTTTGTTCGAACCGAAAGCTTTCGCGAATTCAGAACCTACTATCCAATTACATTTCTACTACTTTGTATTCACATACTCTTGTGGGCTTTATTTTTAATTCCTGCCCAACCTATTCAATCCTTATTTTATAACTTTGTTGGTTATAACGGTGCCATTGGCCAAGGAGAATATTGGCGCTTGGCAACATCCATGTTTCTACACAACAGCTTTGCTCATTTACTGTTTAACTCTTTTTCACTATTTTTATTTGCACCACGTTTAGAAAGAGAGCTATCACGCTATAAATTTCTTGGTTTTTATATCGCGTGTGGCTTATTAGCAAATGTACTTACTTTTATCATTCAGCCTGCTTACTATAGTCATGTAGGCGCATCAGGTGCAATCTTCGGCATTTTCGGTGCCTATATTTACTTCATTCGAAACAAAACAATTTATTTTACAAAAAGCGATCAACAAATTGTCATTGTGCTCTTAATTATAGGGTTACTATCTGGATTTTTAAATAGCGGAGTAAATAACGTTGCTCATATCGGTGGCTTTATAAGCGGCTACCTATTAACAATTTTGTTTGCCCGTAAATAACAGGAGAACCGTTCTTTAAACGAACTGTTCTCTTGTTATTTTACAATAAACGTAGATCCATTTACTATTTCGATTCTTTCATATGTTTTTAAATCCTTCATCAGCTGAAAGAGCGCTGCATCTTTTTGTTTTGCTTCAATCATGCAATCAATCTGTGGTATTGTCCCAGAAATTGATTGTAAAAATTGATAAAACTCTTCTGCATTTATGTAGTCTGCATGGGCACGAAAGTCTTTTGAGCTTTTTGGACTCGAGATGTGCATTTTCAATGGAAGCTTTTCTTGTTCCCACGTAGCAACAATTCTAGACCAATATTCTGTCCAATCAGGTTTTTCATGATTAGCTTGATGGTGATGCAAATCAAATATTAAAGGAATGTTCAATTTTTCGCAGAGGTATAATGCATCCTGAACAGAGAATGTTGTATCATCATTTTCAAGCATAATCATTTCTTGAATAGAATGAGGTACTAGTCCCCAGTTATGAATAAACTGCTCAAGCGCTTTTTCTTTGTCGTTATAAGCTCCTCCTACATGTAAAACACAGCGGTTTTTAGGTAATATCCCCATTCCTTTTAACAACTTTTTATGCATTTGAAGGGTTTCAAGGGAATGCTTTAAAATATCTTTATTTGTAGAGTTTAGCACAACAAAATGATCGGGATGAAAATCAACGCGCATCGGATTCCTCTCTAGGAACTGACGAATCTCAAGAATGACCGGCTTTAAAGCGTTCATGTAGTTCCAATCACTAATCTCTGGGTGATTGGCAAGGGGAATGAGTTTTGAACTAAGCCGAAAAAATTCCACTTCACTCCAAACATTATGCTTCAATAACCTTAAACAGTTTTCTAAGTTAGAAATAGAAATACGCTCTAATTTAGAAATAGCAGCTTCTCGGTTTTGAATTCGTTGAAACTGCGCAAAAATCATCGTCTGAGACGGAGACGCATTCTGTAATTGAACACTCATTGCTACATATCCTAAGCGCACTAAAGTTGACATAGAAAACACCTCACTTTCCGTTTAGTATTTCCTGATGGCAAAAAAAATAAGCGAGCCAATTGGCTCGCTTTTCTTTTATGCTTTTGTACGTGAATCTTTGCGGTTGTTTTGGCGATTTCCCTGACCACCGCTATTATTGCTACGGCGCTTATCTCCAAATCGCTTAGAGTTTCCACGACGGTTTTGTTGTGAATAGTTTTTAGAATTAGAACGTGAACGACCACTGCCGTTGTTACCACCACGTCTGTTCTTATCACCTTTTCCAACAACAGGTGGTTCAGCTGTTAAGTTTACAGGCACATCGTTTGGCTCTTTTGTTGCTAACTTAAGTGCTGCTGCTACTAATGCTACAGATTCATTTTCTTCTAGTAGCTCTTCAGCTAATTGCTTATAGTAAGATAAGTTACCTGTTTTTACTGTTTCAACTAACTTATCTGCAGCAATACGCTGTTGACCTTCTAATGCTTCATCCAATGTTGGAGGTGTCATCCGATCCATTTTACGCTTAGTTGTGCGCTCAATGTTGTGTAATTGACTAGATTCCCTTGGTGTTACAAACGTCATCGCTGCACCCATTTTACCCGCACGACCTGTACGTCCAATACGGTGAACATAGCTTTCTGGATCTTGTGGAATATCAAAGTTATAAACGTGAGTTACGCCTGAAATATCTAGTCCACGAGCAGCTACATCTGTAGCAACCAACACGTCAATAGAACCTTCTTTAAATTGACGCAAAACAGATAGACGTTTTGCTTGCGTTAAATCACCATGGATTCCTTGAGCTGAATAGCCACGTACGTTTAGAGCTTCTGATAACTCGTCAACACGACGCTTTGTACGACCAAAAATAATAGCTAATTCTGGTGACTGCATATCTAAAAGACGTGTTAACACATCAAATTTACGTTTTTCTTGTACTTCAACGTAGTACTGTTGAATGTTTGGAACTGTTACTTCTTTTGCTTTTACTTTTACAACTTTAGGTTCGCTCATGAATTTTTCAGCAATGCGGCGGATTGGGTCAGGCATTGTTGCTGAGAATAATAGCGTTTGATGATTCTCAGGAACATTAGATAAGATTTTTTCAATATCTTCAATGAATCCCATATTTAACATTTCATCCGCTTCATCTAATACAACAGTGTGAACATCTTGTAAGCGAAGTGTACGACGGTTAATATGATCTAACATACGTCCTGGTGTTCCAACGATAATGTGAGGGCGTTTCTTTAGAGCGCGAATTTGACGGCTGATATCTTGACCACCGTAGATTGGTAAAACACGAACGCGTTTTGTTTGTCCAATCTTATAAAGTTCTTCAGATACCTGTACAGCAAGTTCACGTGTAGGTGCGATAATTAAACCTTGAATTGCATCAACGCTTGCATCTACTTTTTCGATAAGAGGAATACCGAATGCTGCTGTTTTACCAGTTCCTGTTTGTGCTTGTCCAATTA
This sequence comes from Priestia veravalensis, assembly GCF_001457055.1. Classification (NCBI taxonomy): domain Bacteria; kingdom Bacillati; phylum Bacillota; class Bacilli; order Caryophanales; family Bacillaceae; genus Priestia; species Priestia veravalensis. The sequence continues at coordinate 79,104 of NZ_KQ758630.1, forward strand.
AATCATGACCTTGTAGCGCTAAAGGAATTGTTTCAGACTGGATTGGTGTAGCTTCCTCAAAACCCATTTTACTAACAGCGTTGTTTAGCTGTTGACTTAAACCTAACTCTTGAAATAATGCCAAATTTTTCAAACTCCTTCTATATTTAGACTATCTATATTTTACAAAAAAAAGCATTCCCCGATACCCGGAAAATGCTCTAAACGATTACTTAATGAAATCAACGTTTAGAGAATAAGCATCTCAAGACACTCAAACTACATCATAACACTATGAGTTTTTATTTGCAATAGAGCTTATTCTATTATTCGTCTTCTTATTTCGACATCACTTTAGTGATTACTTCTTCAAGCTTCATACCTCGAGATGCTTTCACCAATACAATATCATTTGAAGAACTAACAGATTGTAAGTGATCTGCTAACGTATCTTTATCGTCAAAATGAAGAACTTTTCCTTCTTGAAAATTCTCTTGTGCTCCTGAGGCAATCTCCTTACTTAGTGGACCGTATGTAAATACATATTCCACTGCAGCAGGGTCAATAAATTTTCCAATCTCTTTATGAAATTGTATTTCTTGATCACCAAGTTCGAGCATATCCCCCAAAACCAAGATTTTCTTGTTATAACCTTGAATCTCATGGATTAACTTAATCGCTGCTTTCATTGATGTTGGACTTGCATTATACGCATCATTAATAAACGTTAATCCACTCTCAGCCTTCACTAATTCCATTCGCATATTTGTCAGCTTCAAGCCAGCTAATCCTTGTGCAATTGTTTCATTACTCAGGTTAAAATAGCGACCAACAGCAATAGCAGCCATTGCGTTATGTGCATTATGCTCACCTAATACAGGAATGAAAAACTTTTGTGTTTCACGTGAAACGAAAAATGTCGTTCCATGTTCTTCTCTTGTCATATCCGTTAAAAAAAGGTCATTATTTGGTGAGCTTCCAAACGTAATGGCTTTAAACTTTGGATTATTCACTCGACTTGTTAGAAGTGGTTCATCACCATTAAAGATAAATTGTCCTTGCTCAGATAAACCGCTTGTAATTTCAAATTTTGCTTCAGCAATTCCTTCTCGGCTACCTAAATCTTGCAGATGGGATTCACCAATGTTTGTAATGACAGCAACATCAGGCTCAGCCAGGTTTGAGAGAAATTCAATTTCACCGCGACTACTCATTCCCATTTCAAGGACAGCAATATCAGTATCTTCTTCCAAACGCAAGATTGTTAATGGCATACCGATATGGTTGTTAAAATTACCTGCTGTTTTCAAAACTTTATACGTTGTCGATAAAACAGCATCCACCATGTCTTTTGTTGTTGTTTTCCCGTTACTTCCTGTAATTCCTACCACTTTTACCGCTAATTCATGACGGTACGCTTTTGCTAATTGCTGTAGTGCTTCAAGCGTATCATCTACTAAAATGACAGGTACATTTTGTGGAATATCTTTTTCATCTTTGTTCCATAAGGTTGCCACAGCACCTGCTTCAATTGCTTTTTCAACAAATTCATGTCCATTGAAGCGATTACCTTTAATTGGTACATATAAATTTTCTGGTTGCAGTGTTCTTGTATCAATTGAAACACCTTTAATATGAACCTGTTCGTCACCATGAGCTAAACTGCTGTTTGGAATCATCTTCACCACATCTTTTAGCTTTCGATTAATCATAATGCTTATAACTCCTTTCGCAAAAAGCAGAAACACTATTCATTTTGAATAGTGTCAGCCTTTTTCTTACATCGTATGTTTAATTTTTTGCTTTTCATCATGACGCTGAAGCGCTAAATCCACTAATGTTTCAATTAACACCGGATATTCAACACCTGCATGCTTCCATAATAATGGGAACATACTAAACGGTGTAAACCCTGGCATTGTGTTTACCTCATTAATGATTAACTCGCCTTCTTTTGTTAAGAAGAAATCAGCACGAACAAGTCCTGAACCGTCAATTGCTTTAAATGCTTTAATTGCCAATTCTTTCATTTCTACATACGTTTCTTCGCTAATTTCAGCCGGGATAGCAAGACCTGTGCTACCATCTTCGTACTTAGCTTTATAATCATAGAAAGCAGCCTTTGGTAAGATTTCTCCAACAACTGAGCACGATGGATCATCATTACCTAATACACCGATTTCCACTTCGCGTCCAATTGCCGCTTCTTCAATAATAATTTTACGGTCAAATTGGAACGCTTCCTCAAATGCCGCTTCTAATTCTTTGCGATTATCACACTTACTAATACCAACGCTTGAACCTAAGTTAGCTGGTTTGACAAAGCATGGGTAACCTAAGTTTTCCTCAACAACTTCATATGCTGCTTCACGGTTCTCATCCCACTCTTTGCGAATAAAATATTCATATTTTACTTGCTTTAAACCTGCTTGAGAGAAAAGTTGCTTCATCACGACTTTATCCATCCCTGCTGCAGATGCTAAAACGCCGTTTCCTACATAAGGTAGGTTTAATAATTCTAACAGCCCTTGGACTGTTCCATCTTCACCGTTTGGACCGTGTAAAAGTGGGAAAATTACATCAAGCGTTTCTTCATTTTTCACGTCGGATAAAGCAAACATATTTGTATTTAAAGATACTGGTGAAATGACCGTACCACTGTTACTAATTTCAAGTTCGTTTACCGTTTCAAGTGGACCCGTCAACTTTGTACCGCGAACCCATTCGCCTGTTTCAGTAATATAAATTGGATGTACTTCGTATTTATCATGGTTAATTGCTTTTGTTACTGCTAAAGCTGTTTGTAAAGATACTTTATGTTCAGCGGATTTTCCCCCGTATAAAAGACCAAGCTTAATTTTCACAAGTGTTCCTCCTAACACAATTTCATCTTTTCTATTTTATCACTTTCTCTATCCTTATAGGAAACAGTTTCTTTCTTTATTATTTATGTAAAACGTGGGCAGATGTGAGTCAAATTATAATTTATTTTTGACTTATCTGCTATCGTAACAGCTTCTGTTCAAATCAGTAAGAGAATTCCAACTCCAATAAAAAAGTGGTAAAAGAGTTGATCTTTTTACCACTTTTATTATTATTGTACTTCATGCTTGTATAAGAATACTGCTTTCTTTGGAAGCTTTCCATACAATAAACTTGCAAACGGTAAAAACCGATGACAAGCCCATATAATGAGGTAGCATAAAGCTAAAGTTAATGCATACCGAATTAGCATTTCAATGTGAAACAATTGATTACTATTTGCAGGTACAAATTCAGAGACAATATTTAATACTAAAGGATGGATTAAATAAAAGCCAAAAGAGTACATTGCAATATTTCGAACTGTAATAACAGCTCTTCTAGGAAGTTTTGCAGCTAAGATCTCTCCTATACGAAATGCTACGTAGCTTCCTAACACGAGATAAAACGTATTAATCGTCTCGTACATAACCCCTGATAGGTAAAGTGTCTTAATTGTATACACATAATAGTGTAAAGAAGAGACGATTGCTCCTGCAATTAAAGCAATAATTAGCAAAACAATCGTAGATTTATTCGCGCTTTTTGCTTTCTGTTCATTATAGTAAACACCAATCCATGCTCCTAATAGGAAGGTAGATAATGAACTAATAAATAAAGTAAATGATACAAGACCGTACATTGAATTTAATTGAAGATAAACTAACTGTAGGACGACTCCGAATAACCACATATAGCGGCGAAAAAAAGTAAACTTTTGAGCGATCCATATAAAAACAGGTAAAACAAGATAAATTTGCACAATTAAGAAAATAAAGTGCAGTTGATAGTAAGATTCACCTTTTAAAATGCGCAGCAAAATTTCTGTCGCGTTAAATTCTCTTGCACCTACATAAATTGAATATGCTTCATAAATCAATGCCCAAATGATATAAGGAATAAGAATATATGTAACTCGCCTCTTATAGTAACTTTTCCATAACTCTTTTGTTAACGGCTTTTTTATATAACTATAAAAGAATACGAGTCCTGTAATCACAATAAAGATTCCCGCTTCAATCCGAATAATGCGGTTGATAAAATGATACTTCTGATACGCATCACCGCTATATGGAAGGACGCTTGCATACGCTGCCGTTACGTGTACAAGTACAACCATCATCATGGCAAATAATCTTAAAAAATAAATTGATTCAATTTGTTGTTTCTTCACATTCTGTCTCCTATTATGAAAAAATTTAACACGTCATCTCTATTCCCCTATGCCATAAGTGTTACGCCTTACTTTTCCCCTATTTTTAAAAAAGTTTCATAAAAAAAGCTAATGACATAATAAATCATGTCATTAGCTTTCTTATCTCTATATTAAAGGTCTATTTTTATCTTTTCAACAGGGAGTAAAACCTATTTATTTTACACATTTATCCTTGTTGGTGAGATAAAGGGAGTGAAAACAACACCTATTTTCTATGCATTTTAAACTCTAAAAATAATTCGTTGTAGTAGCTTAACATTTCTTTCCCTAGATTATCATACACCTCTAACTTTTCAGTTAATGCTTCATCTGGATAGAAGCGCTTATCCTCTGCAACTTCATCCGCTAAATAATCAAGAGCCTTTTCGTTTGGCGTTGAATACCCTACATATTCAGCATTTCGAGCTGCGATTTCTGGGTCTAACATGAAATTCATAAACTGGTGAGCACCCTCAATATTTTTTGCTGTTTTAGGAATTACCATATTATCAAACCACAGGTTCGACCCTTCTTCTGGGACTACATAATCTAGATCTTCATTTTCACTCATAATCTCTGAAGCATCACCAGACCAAACTAAACCGACGGATGCCTCTTCGTTTGCTAGCAACATTTTAATTTCGTCTCCAACAATCGCTTTAACGTTGGGTGTTAACGTATCTAGTTTTTCTTTCGCTTCTCTTAAATGCGTTTTATTCGTGTCATTTAGCGAATAGGCTAAGCTGTTAAGTCCCATTCCTATCACTTCTCGTGCACCATCAGCTAACAGGATTTGATTTCTTAATTCTGGGTCCCATAAATCGTCCCAGCTCGTAATCTCCTTGCCATTTAGCATTTCTTTGTTATAAACAACACCTACTGTTCCCCAAAAGTAAGGAATAGAATATCTATTTCCTTCATCAAACGATAAGTTGAGGAAGCGTGGATTAATATGTTTTAAGTTAGGTAGCTGCTTATGTTCTACAGGAAGTAGTAAATCTTCTTCCTTCATTTTGCTAATCGCGTACTCTGATGGTACCGCAATATCAAACGTGGTGCCACCTTGTTCAATTTTTGTCATCATTGCCTCATTGGAATCAAACGTTTGGTAGATAACTTTAATCCCAGTCTCTTCCTCAAACTCATCAATAATTTCTGGATCAATATAATCACCCCAGTTATACACGGTCAAGGTATTACCTCCTGAATATCCCTGAGCAGAGTTTAACCGAGATACAACGTACATTAAGACGAGTGAAATGGCTACAATAACAACAAATGACCGCATTAATTGTTTCATTTCTCAACCCCGCCTCCTTTCGTACGAAGATTACGCTGGCTAACAAAATAGTAGCCTACTACTAAGAGCACAGTAAATAAGAAAATTAGCGTAGACAGTGCGTTAATCGTTAATGATACGCCGCGTCTTGCTAGTGAGTAAATTTCAACCGACAGTGTAGAAAATCCGTTGCCTGTTACAAAGAACGTAACTGCAAAATCATCTAACGAATAAGTCAGCGCTAAAAAGAATCCTGCAAAGATTCCCGGTGAAATAAACGGCAAAATAACTTTTGATAATACTTGAAAACGGCTCGCCCCTAAATCCCGTGCTGCATCAATTAGAGTTGGACTCATTTCTTGAAGCTTTGGAAGAATCATAATAACAACAATTGGAACACTAAAAGCAATGTGGGCCAGTAGAACAGATGTAAAGCCAAGCTTAATTCCAACAATCGTAAATAAAATAAGGAAAGAAGCTCCTATGATGACATCTGGGCTAACAATGAGAACATTGTTTAACGTCAGCAGCGCATTTTGAACTCTTCTTCTTTTCACATAAATAATTGCAAGCGCTCCAATAATCCCAAGAATTGTTGAAATTACGGATGAAAGCAAAGCAATAATAAGAGTGTTTAATACAATGATTAATAACCTTGTATCTTGAAAGACTTCTTTATACCATTGCAATGTAAAGCCTTCAAACTCTCTCATTGAACCACCGCTATTGAATGAATAATACATAAGGTAAAAGATTGGGGCATATAAAATGACAAAAACTAAAATTAAATATATATTGCTCCATTTCCATTTCTTCATCATTTTATAGTCCTCTCTTTCTAGTTCCAGTTGCAATCATCATAATTGCCATCGCAATAATTAAGAAGACCGCAATCGTCGCTCCCATTCCCCAGTCTTGTGTTACTAAGAAATGCTGCTCAATTGCAGTACCAAGCGTAATCACTCGGTTCCCGGCAATTAGACGAGTAATCATGAAGAGTGATAGCGCAGGAATAAAGACCGCTTGGCACCCTGACTTCACGCCATTTAATGTGAGTGGGAATATAACTCGACGGAATGTTGTCCATGAAGAAGCCCCTAGATCACGCGATGCATATATTAAAGAAGGGTTCAGCTCTTCTAGCGAGTTGAAAATTGGTAAAATCATAAATGGAATAAAGATATAAACAGATACAAAAACAAAACTAAAATCAGTAAATAATATTTGATGAGTGCCAAATCCTAAAAACTCACTAAAGCTGTTAATTGTTCCATACGTACCGAAAATCCCTAAAAACGCATATGCTTTTAGCAGTAAGTTAATCCAAGTTGGTAAAATAATCAACAACAGCCATAGTTGCTTATGTCTTGTTTTAGTTAACAAGTACGCTGTAGGATAAGCAATTAATAATGAAAATAGCGTAATTAAAAAAGCATACCAAAACGAGCTGAGTGTCATTTTTAAATAAACAGGTGTAAAAAACTTTTCGTAATTGGCTAAAGTGAACTCATTGTGAATATCAAAGAACGAATAGTAAAGAACTAAGGCAATCGGTGCAATAACAAACAAAGCTATAAAAAGCAGATACGGTACTAAATAAATATTACGTGACTTAGTTTGCATGAGTCTCGTCACCATATGCTTCTAGCCTCTTATCAAACTCTTCCTCTGTTTCACCAAAGCGCATAACGTGAATTGCTTCAGGTTCAAAGTAAAGACCAATTTCTTCGTCTACTGTTGCTTTTTTTGTTGAATGCACAAGCCACTCGTTTCCATCCTTATCGTATCCACAAATTTCATAATGAACCCCTCTAAACAGCTGAGAGTCAACCTTCACTTGAATTTTACCTTTTTCTGGATCCGTAATTTCTAAGTCTTCCGGACGAATGACAATCTCTATTTTTTCATTTGGGTCGAAGCCTTTATCGACGCATTCAAAACGTTCACCCGCAAACTCTACAACAAAGTCCTCAACCATACTTCCTGGAATAATATTTGACTCCCCAATAAAATCTGCTACAAAGCGATTAATTGGTTCATCATAAATATCTGTTGGTGCACCACTTTGCTGAATATGTCCTTTGTTTAATACAAAGATTTCATCAGACATCGCTAGTGCTTCTTCTTGGTCATGCGTAACAAAAATAAATGTAATACCTAATCGGCGCTGAAGTTCTCTTAGTTCATACTGCATTTCCGTACGCAGTTTTAAATCCAGTGCCGATAGCGGTTCATCAAGTAAAATGACCTCTGGTTGGTTTACAATTGCTCGAGCAATTGCCACGCGCTGGCGTTGCCCTCCAGACATCTCTTTAATTTCACGATTTTCATATCCTTCCAAATTAACGAATCGAAGTGCTTCACTCACTCGCTTTTTGACTTCTGTATTCTTTACTTTTTTTATTCGTAATCCAAATGCAATGTTTTCAAATACATTAAGGTGCGGAAACAATGCATAATCCTGAAACACAGTATTTACTTGACGTTTGTTAGCCGGCACGGAATTAATTTTCTTACCGTTGAAATAGATATCTCCGCTTGAAGCCTCTGTAAACCCTGCAATTAAGCGTAAGATAGTCGTTTTACCACATCCTGATGGACCTAGTAGCGTATAAAACTTTCCTCTTTCAATTTCAAAGCTTACATTATCAAGCACTATTAAATCGTTGTCGTATTGCTTTGTTACATTTTCAAAGCGAATAATCGCTTGATTATCGTTCATTTCGATCGTCTCTCCTCTTAATCTCTTTATAAATATGATTCTGTCGCTACTACAATAAGCTCGGTGACGCCGTCATAGGCATTGAACATTTTATGCTCTTCAGCAGCTTGGAAGTAAATCGTTTCTCCTTCTTTCGCTTCATACGTTCGCTGACCAATTTGAACAATAACAGCTCCTTTTAGCACATAGCCAAAGGTTTCAGATAAGGAAGGCTCAAATTCTTTAAATTCACCTTTTTTTTCTAAAATTAAGCGAATAGGTTCCATTTCTTTTTCATTCGATTCATGAACTAACCATTCAATGTGATAGCCTTTTTCTTCATCACAATAATTGGTGTAGTCTTCTTTTTTATATACAACTTTCTGCACCGTTGTATCTTGATCAAAAAACTCGTTTGGTTGGCAGCCCAACACTTCTAAAATACTAAAAAACGTTTCAAGAGAAGGAGAACTTAAATCTCGCTCTAACTGTGAAATATAACCTTTGCTAAGGTCAGTCCGTTCTCCAAGCTCTTCTTGCGTTAATCCTTTTTTTAAACGTAAGTTTTTAATCTTCTTACCTATCTCCATTTATTTAAACCTCAACATGTTTAAAATAAGTAAACTTCCAGTAAATAAAGTTTTGTAACACTTAACTTAAAGTTTACTTTCAACTCGTATTATTATACATGTTTTAAAGCTGAGCACAAGGAGTTTTTTGCAATTATGGCACTTAAAAATTTCCATTTACTTGGATTAAAAAAAGCATCGCTTAAACGATGCTTTATTCCACTTCTTCAATTTCCTCTCTTATATTTTCTTTGTCTAAATTAGCATTACGAAAACGCTGAGTATCATCTAAGTCCAATTCCAAAAACGTTTTTTCTTCTAAGATTACCTTTACATCTTGAACTGTTACATCTAAAACATGACCACCTGCCGTTTTATGTTCATCAATAAAATGGAAGTGGTATCCTGGAATTCCTACACCTGCTACATAATTTGGCGTAAAAAAACCTACCATTGTTCCTTTTACATCTTCCAGTTCAAAAACAGGTTGGCTTTCAGCGACTTCCGTCATTGGTGGATATGGCTTTCTTTGTTTCGCTACCGTTCTTGTTTTTACTTGTTTAAAAACTCCTTCTATCTTAATTGCATAAAAGACGTTTTCACTACTCATTTGAGCTTCTAGCTGTTGCTCAAGCTCTTTCTGAGTTAACACATCATCTAAAATCATTTCTGTTTGGCCTTTAAAATACGTCATCACGGCAAATGGAAGCACGTCTTTTGCTTCTACCTCTACCGCTTTTCCTTCTCTTAAATGATAAAAACCCCCATCTACCGCTAGCATTTCACCATCTAACGCCTGAAATGTTCCCAGGCCAAAATCTCCTTTTTGAGAAAGCTCTTCTTTTGTCATTGTTCCATCATAAACACCTTCTAGCAATGCTACCATCGTAGATTTTTGATAAATAATAGAGCTCATCGATTTTTTCTCCTTTCCCTACGGATACTTATTGATATAGAAAGTATTCCCTCTGAAGAGAAGTCGAAACGAATGATTCAGCTAAAAAAGCGGCTCATAATAAGTGTGTTGTAATAATGACCATCAGATAGACGCTTATGCTTCTTTAAAATTCCTTCTATTTCAAACTCATACTTTTTGTAAACATATATAGCACTTTTATTCGTTTCAATGACCTTTAACGTCATCTTAACAAGACCTTGATGATGAGCCCAAAGAATCGATTGACTTAGTAATGCCTGACCTATTTTTAATCCCCAAAACTCTTTTATGACACCTACTCCAAATTCGACTTGATGTTTGATACGCTTCAGATGACTGCCTTCACACCTAGAAAAACCAACAAGGTTCCCTTCTACTTCCGCGACGAGAAATAAATGGTTGGGTATAGACGTGTCCAGCAAAATTAACTCCTTAAATTCCCCTTCATCAATCAGGTCTTCTCCTTGTACACGATCGAAATGTTCTGTTTCACCATCAATTTGTAACCGCAATTCAGCAAGTGCAGGTGCATCACTGACTTTAGCAGGTCGAACAGTATACTCCGTTCCGTTAACTTGAAATATTTTTGGTTTTATCATGGATCCTCTCTCCCCTTTTACTCCATTAGAAAACGAGCCTCTTTTTATTATAAGGCTCGTTTTGGAAAAGATATTTTTATTTCTGTAATTGAGAGTAGTGCTTAATTATTTCTTGAGTTAAATCATCGTTTTCATGTAAGTCGCTCACTTTACTTAGCACATACAAAATACCGTGTTCTTCAAGCATTGTCTGTAGCTGAACAGCTTCTTCATCTTCTGAAGGATTAAACAGCAATGCTGCAGCGATTGCCTTTGCTAAGTTTGCATATGGCAAACCTGCTTGTTTTGCTTCTACAGCTGGACGAACTAATCGATCTTGAGAGCCTAGCTTACGAATAGGTGAACGCCCTACACGATTAACAGAGTCGTTTAAATAAGCATTTTTGAAGCGCTCAATAATCTTCTTAATGTATGCCTCATGTTCACCTTGATCAAGACCATACCTTTGAACAAGATACGCACCTGTTTCTTTCAACGTCTTTTGTACCTGTTCATAAATCTCAGCATCCTCTAATGTCTGATGAATTGTTTCTTTTCCTTGCAAGTACCCTAAGTAGGCAATTACGGCGTGTCCTGTATTAACCGTAAAAAGCTTACGTTCGATAAATGGCGCTAAGTCCGGAACAATTTTCATTCCTTCAACTGTTGGAATATCTTCTGTTGTCTCTACTACCCACTCATAATATGGCTCAACCAATACATCAATAGAGTCTGGATTCGATTGAATTGGTACAATACGATCGACTGCTGAGTTAAAGAATGATACTTTTTTAGAAAGCTCTTCTTTTGTTTCTTCATCTAGGTTTTCTAGAATATAACCTTTTAGTAATTCCGTTGCCGAGATTTGATTTTCACATGCAATAACGTACACTTTCTCATCGTTTTCCTTGACGCGAGCTGCTAAGCCTTTTGCAATCAACGGCGCAATACGAGGTAAAATTGTTGGTCCGATAGCTGTTGTGATATAGGTAGCTGTTTTTAAAGCGTCCAATACTTCTTCCTCTTGCGTCATATTATTTAAGCCAGACACATTATTCACTTCAATCACTTCGGCATTTTCTGCTGCGGTTTTCACATGGTACCCTTTACCTTCATTGAGTTTATCAATAACTGTTTGCGCAATATCAACAAACGTAACGTGGTATCCCGACTGAGCAAATAGTGAACCGATAAACCCTCTTCCAATATTACCTGCGCCAAAATGTACAACTGTTTTCACACTTATCATTCCTTTATTAAATTATTTTGTAAGTATTCATAAAATGTATCTTCCAGTTTTTTTCGAATCATCTCTTCATTAGACGAAGAAAAAATCATCATCGCTTCTTTATCTTCAATCAAGTTTGTACTAATTAAGCTTAAAATCTCTTGCTCGCGGATGGTAAGATTTTCTGGCGCCAACATCAGCAGTAGGTTTCGGACTTCCATCATCTTTCCATCCATTCCTTTTACCTGACACGGATAGTGTAAATGAGAGATTTGAAACAATAGTTTTCCTACTCCTTCATGACGACAGTGAAAAAGAGCCATGCTTGTTTCTGGAATACCAAGTCCCCCTTTTTCTTCTCTTTCCTTGAGTTTTTGGACAATAGCTTCTTTATTTGAAACCAAAGCTTCGCGTTCAGCAGCCGCAACCATACGAGCAATGATTCGTTCATGGTCTATCTCCGAACTTTCTCGGTAAATTCTTAGATTGTCAAAAATTGAATCAATACTTGTATACACTTCTTTTATTTCTTTCATTATTTGTTGAAAAGGCGGCCTACTAGCTGGAATTGAAGTAGCGGTTATATTGCTTTTTGCTGAATATCGGTTCTTTTGTGTTAACTCCTCCACATTTTTTTGAAGAAAGGTCCGAATAGAATTAATGTCTTCATCGCTAAGCAGCGGATTAACTAAGATGTATTCACATGCTAAAAATGGTAAACGAACGGTTGAAATAATAAGATCGTACCTCTCTGTATTCGTTTCATGAATCTCTTTAATTGATTTCACATCAACAGAATCAATTTCAATAAATTCTTTTTTTATCCGACTCGCTAGCATCTTAGATGTACCAATGCCTGTTGGACATACAACTAAAGCTTTAATTACCACATTTTCCTCTCGCACAACTAAAGCAGAACCAAAGTGGAGAACCACATATGCAATTTCATCATCTGAAAAAGATAACTCTTTAAACTCTTTTTCCATGCTGTTTCTTACTGCCATAAACAGCAGCGGATACTTCTTTTTTATCTCTTCTGTTAACGGATTGAATGCTTCTAGGTGCTGTTGAATGCGAAATATAGATGGTTCCATATGTGCCAACAAGCCTTGAAATAGTGAAAAGTCGTTTGTTAAATCAATGTGTAGCTGAGTAGAAACATCTTGAATAACTCGCTTAATAATGCGTCCTAAAACTAGACTATCGTAATCCACTGAGTTGGCTACTTGAAACTTTGATGCTCGCAATACAACAGCTAAGAATGTAATATCATTGGGGTTAATGCTGAGAGAAAACTGTGCTTCGAGCTCTTGACACACACTTTTGATTAATTTGTACTCATTTGACGCTTCATTAATTAACATCGATTCTTCTAACTGAAAGCCCTTCTCAGACCTTTGTAGCATGATGCATATATGAATCATTAACCCCATATAATCGCTATCCGCTAACCTAGAATGACCTTTATTTATTTTCAAATTAACAATGCGATCTACCTCTGCCAAATAAGCAGTATTAAAATAATATAAAGCCTTTTCCTGCTTTGACTGATTATTTTCAAGTAAAAAAAGCTGTTCGATTAGCTCTTCTCCAAAATAAACAAGAAAGTAATTAGCAAGCGCTTTTCGTTTATTGATTTCAGTTGAAACGACCTCTAGCCCTACTCCTCTTCTTCGAACAAGGGTTATACTGTAATGTTCAAGCCAATCTGTTAATTCATCCAAGTACGAGGTTAAGGTAGTGATGCTAACACCTAAGTCTTTAGCTAGCGTTTGGAGCTTAAAAGATGCTTCTTCCAATAGCTTAATAACCAATAGTAGCTTACGTTCTTTCGGAGACTGATCGGTAGGTTGAACTTTCATAAGTTCTTGGATCAACTTGAAAATCTGTTCATCCTTACCGCTAATTATTAGTCCTTCATCTTGTGTACGAACTAATTGCAAATTAAATTGCTTCAGTAAGGATTCAATTGCTTTCAAATCCCGATGTACTGTTCTAACACTTACCTTCAAAAAACTAGCAATGGATAAAGCCGTATGTTTTTCTGACGTTTTAATGATTAACTCAATAATGGTCTTTTCCCTGGACGTAATAAACACATGCATCAACTCATTTCTTATCTAAAGAAATCAACGCCTTTCAAAAAGAACGAATAGAAAGGCACTTCACATGCCTTTCTACTCTTTTACTTCTTTAGTTCAGCTCACCTTGAATAATTGCTTTAAGTTCTTTAGCTGATTTAGCTTGAACCATTTTTTCAATGTTATCCATGTCAGAACATGTTACTGCGATACCTGATAGAATTTCGAGGTGCGTACCATCTTTACCAGCAATACCAAAGATTAAACGTACTTTTTCACCATCAAAATCAACGCCATTTGGAACTTGTAGCACAGTGAATCCCGATTTTAATACGTTCTTTTTCGCTTCTTCTGTACCGTGTGGAATAGCAACATCATTTCCCATATACGTAGACGTCATATTGTCACGCTCAATCATGGCTTCAATGTAGCTTTCTTCCACATAACCACCTTTTACAAGCACTTCCCCTGCAAATCGAATCGCTTCTTCTTTGTTGTTAAACTCTTGATTAAGGAAGATATTCTCTTCGCGCAGTAAGCTATCATCTTCTTGACTTGATTCCACTACTTCCTCCACTTCAGGAGCTCGCCCTTCCGCTGAAGAATCATCTTTAAGCTTATTAATAAGCTTGTCATATTCAGGGCTAGATAAGAAATTATCTACTGAAATATGATATGCTTCTGGAATTTTATTTTGAGCACGCGGAGTAAGCTCTTCTTGTGTAATAACAATTTGAGCATCACTCGGAATATTGCTGATTGCTGTATTTGTAACAAAGATATCTAAACCGGCTTCTTTTACTTTTTTACGAAGTAATGATGCTCCCATTGCACTTGATCCCATTCCAGCGTCACAAGCGAATACAATCTTGTTAACACCTTGTGGTAAAGCTGATTTATTTGTCACAATTGAACCAGCAACCGAACTCTTTTTACCTTTCATCTCTTGCATCTTGCGCGTTGCCTCATCTAAATCTTCTGTTTGCTTACCTGTTTTTAGGATAAACGCTGAAACAATAAACGATACGACTGTCGCTACCAGAACCCCTGCGATGTTTGCGATGTAGCTTCCTGCATTACCTGGCGTTGCAGCTAAAATAGCTAAGATACTACCCGGAGATGCAACTGCTTGAAGACCTCCACCTAGCAGTACAAGCGTGAATACACCGCTCATACCTCCTAAAATTGTCGCAATAATAAGCATTGGACGCATTAACACATACGGGAAGTAAATTTCGTGAATACCTCCAATAAAGTGAATAACTGCTGCACCTGGAGCAGACTGCTTCGCTGTTCCACGCCCAAAGAACCAATAAGCTAACAGTACGCCTAGACCAGGGCCTGGATTTGCTTCAAGAAGTAGCAAGACAGACTGGCCAGTAGTACGAATTTGCTCTGCACCAATTGGCGATAAGATTCCATGATTAATTGCATTATTTAAGAATAGAATTTTTGCTGGTTCAATTAAAATGCTTGTTAGTGGAAGTAATCCAGCACCTACTAACCAATCTACACCAACAATTAGCGCTTGGGTAAACGCATCTACTGCAGGACTAATACCTAAGAAAGCTAAAATGGCTAATACGCCACCTAAAATACCTGCCGAAAAATTGTTTACAAGCATTTCAAAGCCTGTTTTAATTTTACCGTCAATTAACTGATCAAATTTCTTAATAACATACCCACCAAGTGGACCCACAATCATCGCTCCAAGGAACATTGGAATATCTGCTCCAACAATAACTCCCATTGTAGCAATGGCACCAACAACTGCACCGCGCTGGTCATGAACAAGCTTACCACCAGTATAACCAATCAAAAGGGGCAATAAGTACGTAACCATTGGTCCAACAAGCTTAGCAAGCTCTTCATTTGGAAAAAAGCCTTTCTCAATAAATAGTGCCGTAATTAGACCCCAGGCAATAAATGCCCCGATATTTGGCATTACCATTGAGCTTAAAAAGTTACCAAACTTTTGAACGCCTACTTTTATATTTGATTGAGCCATGTGCTCTCTTCCTTTCTATATCATAATTACACTTATAATGTTAGGATATGAACCGCTTACATTCAATGAAGAAGAAAGCTAACTTTGTCACATCCTCTCAAGACAAAGGTATATTTATGTATATAGACTGTGAAACGGCGCGCATTGGCATACATATATCTTAAACCCAAAGAGCTGCTAAAACAGTTCTTTTAGCTCTTGAAACGTACCAATTGTATAATCAGGCGCTTCAACTTCGCCAAATCCATACGATGCGTAGACAAATGGAATACCCGCATACTGAGCTGCTTGAAAATCTCCTTGTGTGTCTCCTACATACACAGGACTTTTTAATTTATTACGCTTCATGATGAGCTTAATGTTCTCACCTTTTGATAAACCTGTGCGCCCAGGATTTTCAAAGTCAATAAAATGTGCATCTAGCTTATGATAGTTATAAAAAGCTTCAATATAGCCTGCTTGGCAATTGCTCACAATATACAATTTATATTTTTTAGAGAGCTCTTTTAGCGTTTCTTCTACTTGTGGATACAGATTACCACCGTGTTTTTCCAAATAAGTATTCTCTACTTCACAACACTCCGCTAGAATCTGTTTTTGCTTTTGTTCATCTAATTCTGGGAATAGTTTTTGAGCAATTTCTTGAAATGGAAGACCCATGGTTTGTTCAAAGGCTCTTTCTGTTACTTCTCTTTCAACATAATTGCTCTTCTTAATGACTTCGTTCCAAGCGATAGCTACTGTTCCAATTGAATTCCAGAGCGTTCCGTCTAAGTCAAAGATTATACTATCCATCTAGTCACCCCCTTTAGTTCGTCTTACCGTCATTATAAACATAAAGAAGCTTCCCTTTTCAATTATCAAGGGAAGCTTTACCAAAATCTATAGCACACTAGTATAAAACCTTACCTAAAAAACAGCCTTTTCATAACTATTAGACGGAAATTCCCACTAGAAGTTAGTCGACTACAATATAAGTTGCTTTGACAGGACCGTGTACACCAACAATCAGGTTCATCTCAATATCAGCACTATTGCTTGGTCCAGTAATAAAGCTCACATAAGAAGGCACGTCTTCACCTTGGGTCTGCATTTTATGAATAAGCGTAGCTGCTTGGGTCATTCGAGGTACCAGCGTACTCTTGGGAATAATCGCAACAAACGTTTTCGGTAGCAAACTAATTGATCTGCCGTGATCTTTATTATGAAAGAGCGTTACCGTTCCTGACTCTGCAAGCGTGACATCGCTAAACACCAGACCTACGTCAGCTACTTCTGCAATTTGTTGATTTACCTTACCCTTCTCAGCCTCCCAAATATGGACATGAAGATCTTCAGCATTTCTATCAAAAAAGTCCATTAACCCGTATTCCTCATGTCGCAAGTCGTTTGAAGTAATCAACGACTTCCCATTATAGCCTTTAATTGTTTCCGCAAGAACGCCAAGCAACCCTTCACGGCCTGTTCGCTTAAACGTTGTGTGAATAACTTTACAATGCTCTTGTAAAATATCGACAAGCTCATCCTGTGTCTTATCTTTAAATACGTCATGCTGTGGTGTAACGCTCCAGTCTGGACGCTGTACACCTTCGACTCTTCTTTCTCTACCTAAAGTAGTAGCTAATTTATCTAAAAAAGCCTCTCTATTCTGTATCATTATGACTCCCCCTCCTTCTGTCGTTGCTTAAACCAAGCACGGAACGACTGACCTTCAGGAGCATAGAAATTACGTACACTCGTCCAATCTTTCAATGGGCCCGGTCCATTTTCAATCATGCCCTCTTTTGTCCATGGTCTAAGAGCAGGCTTAGCGAGATTTGCACTTAAGTTATAAAGAGATGGGTTTGCTGACCACTTCGCAAATCCCTTCATCATGAGCTTTTCAGCCATAGGTGCTTTATTTTCTCGTTCCACAATGATTTGACGATGGCGAACCAAATGCTCGTGCAGTGGGATTTTAACAGGACATGCCTCTGAGCACGCTGCACATAGCGTCGATGCATATGGAAGCTCTTTATGATCATCATAGCCTTCTAAAAGCGGCGTAATGACTGCACCAATCGGTCCTGGGTAAATTGAGTTATAAGCATGCCCTCCGATATGACGATAAACAGGGCATGCGTTAATACAGGCTGCACAGCGAATACAGTGAAGTGCTGATTGAAATTCTGTTCCTAAAATTTTCGAGCGGCCATTGTCTACAATAACTAGATGAAATTCATCTGGACCATCTACTTCTTCATCAAGCCTTGTCCCTGTAATAGCAGTGATATAGCTCGTTAGCTTTTGTCCAACCGCTGCTCGCGTTAGCAAACTAACAAGTATCTCCATCTCTTCCCAAGTTGGAACAATTCTTTCCATTCCCATTACTGTAATAACAGTGTCCGGGAGGCTTGTGACCATTTCTGCGTTTCCCTCGTTGGTAACAAGCGTGATAGCACCTGATTCTGCAATAGCAAAATTACATCCTGTAACCCCCACATCAGCCGCTAAAAAATCTTGACGAAGTTGTTCTCGCGCGAACGCTGCTAGCTCTTCCGGGGTATCTGAGCCATCATATCCTTTTTTATTAGCAAACGTTTCTCGTATTTGCCCTTTATTTTTATGAAGAGCAGGAGCTACGATGTGGGAAGGTGGATCTTCATCCAATTGTAAAATCCATTCGCCCAAATCAGATTCAACAACTTCAGCACCTACTTCTTCGAGCGCTTTATTTAAACCGATTTCTTCCGTTACCATCGATTTTGATTTAACAACTTTTTTCGCTTCCTTCTTTTTTATCACACTTTTAACATACTCATTTGCTTCTTCTGCTGTTTCTGCAAAAAAGACATTTCCTCCTCGTCTAGCTACTTGCTCGCTTAGTTGCTGCAAATAGTAGTCTAGATTCTCTAATGTATGCGTGCGAATTTCAGAACCTAGCTGTCTCCAATCTTCCCAGTTTCCCAATGCTTCTGCCTGACTCAATCGCCCATTTCGAAGTCTTCCTTGAGCGGAGGAAACAGCTTGCCTCATGAAATCATCTGCAATTCCTTTTTGAATTCGTTCTTTGTATGGAATTTCACCAATTTTGACGCTCATCTCCATTCCTCCGTTTCTTAATGAGTGTTTAAAATCTCCGTAATATGAACGACTTTAACTTCTTTTCCTTCACGACTCATGCGACCGCCAATATTCATTAAGCATCCCATATCAGCGCCCACTAAATACTCTGCTTCCGTTTCTGATACGTGGCGTGACTTTTCACTGACCATCTCTTGTGAAATAACAGAGTTTTTCACAGCAAACGTACCACCAAACCCACAGCAATCTTCTTCACAAGGTAAGTCAACTAATTCTACACCTTTTACATTTCTCAACAGTACTTTAGGCTGTTCCTTTACTCCTAACAGTCTTTTCATATGACAGGAAGAATGAAACGTGACTTTTCCTTTAAACGAAGAATCTAAATCTGTAACGTTTAATACATCTACAAGAAATTCAGTAATCTCATAGCACTTAGCTGCAAAAGCTTCTGCTTCTTTCTCCCATTCTACATCTCCTTTGAACACAGCCGGATACTCTTTCAACATGCTAATGCATGATCCTGATGGTCCAACTATATATTCAGAATGACGAAAAGCTTTCATCATTTGCTTCATTGACTGCTTTGCTTCCTGTAAGTATCCGCTGTTATACGCTGGTTGGCCACAGCACGTTTGCTCCATAGGGTAATCAACTGTACAGCCGCATCGTTCCAGGATTTCAAGCGTATCTTTAGCGACATTGGCAAAAAGAATGTCACTTAGGCATGTACTAAATAAGGAAACTTTCATACTTGCTCACCTCTCAGAAATTTGGTAAACAGCCCGTTACATCATTCAATATATGTAAAGAGGCGGCTTTGAACATTTTGTAAATGCTCAAGCATCGCTTCACTCGCCTCATTCGGCTGTCTATTTTTAATGGCTTCAAAGATTCTTCGATGCTCTACTTTTAAATCTTCCACTGTATTACCTGAATATAAGAATACTTTTCTCGTTTCTTGAATCGTCTCAGAGATCAACGACGACACGCTGCTCATTAAATTAATAAGTAATTTATTATGTGTCGCATTCGCAATGGCCAAGTGGAAGTCTAAATCAGCGCTTGATGCTAACTCTTCATTCCCACTTGCATTCTCCATTACAATCAATGCTTTCTCAAGCGCTAATAGGTCCTCTTCTTCGTGCACCGCTGCTGCTTGAGCTACCGTACCTAGCTCTAAAATTTCACGAACTTTGTAAAGTTCCTTAATATCTTCAATCTTCATTAAAAAAGCAATGTTAACAGGCAACTGGAATTTAGAAGGATCGAAGTTATTTACAAATGTACCTTCTCCATGCCTCGCTACTACTAGCCCCATTGTACGTAAGCCACTTAAAGCCTCGCGAATAGTTGACGTCCCTACATCAAAGCTTTTTGCTAACTTTTCAACAGACTCTAATTTATCACCGGGCTTTAAATCTCCCGCTTTAATTAATTCAATTAGTGTTTCAGCTACTTCCTCATATGCTTTTTTTCCACGAACACGTTTATAGTTCATTTCATTCAACTCCCATCTATCTCTCTATTATATAGATTTACTTATAAGAGAATACAATGGGAACCCTGCTTTTCTTATTTAAAAAACATTTAAAAAGAGAAACCCCGCTATACCCGCTAATACTACATATACAACTGCTGTTCCTAACGTTTTGCGAATAATTTCCCCCTCTTTACCAGATAAACCAACAACAGCACTAGCAGCCACCACATTGTGAACACAAATCATATTTCCCGCTGCAGCACCAATGAGCTGAACTGCTAAAACAGTGTTTAAGTTTAAGCCAATTGCTTGGGCAACATTGTACTGAATTGGTGAAAAGGTTAATGTGGATACCGTTGCACTCCCAGTAATGAACGCCCCAAGTTTTCCAAGGAATGGCGCTACAAAAATCCAGACTGCCCCCAAAGAACTCGCTAATGATTCTGCAATATATTCTGGCATGCTATTTAAATTGTTTAGGTTCAATCCAGAATTAACAAACACCTGTACCATCGCCAGCGTTGCAATGAGTGAAATCGCTGTGATTTTCATTGTACCTAGTGACTCTTTTGATGCTTGCAAAAATGTTTTATAAGACTTTCTTTGAATAAGAAAAGCAAACACAGCTGCCAAAGTTAGAATCGTTCCTGGAGAATATAAAAACTCCCACTTAGAAACAATACCTTGTACTCCTAAAATATCCGTCCAGGTTAAGTCAATAGCAGTTAACGCAAATTGCTTAAGTCCTGGGATAACTCTAGTCAACAGCAATAAGACTACAACGATAATATACGGTGCCCATGCTGTTAAAATGCCCATTTCCGCTTTATCTTCCGCTATCTTGAAATCTTTCCTCATTACCTTTTTCCATTCTCCTTTAGGTAATAAGATTCCTCTCTTTGCTGTCAAAGTTGCTACAATTAACGTAATAAGAGAGGCTAAAATGGAGACAAATTCATGCCCAAAGAAATTAGCAATCAGAAATGCGCTTCCCGTATATACAATTCCAATGAGGAACGTCCATGGAAACATTTGCAGCGCATCTTTTATACCACTGCGACTAAATGTGGTTAATACAACCATTAAAATAAATGGAATAAAGACACCCGCCAATAAGTCTAAACTTGTGACTTGCACCGCAATTTCTTTAAAGAAATTAATATCTGCGCTTGGAATATTACTGAGTCCGACTGCTACTGGCGTCCCCACTGCTCCAAACATAACGGCTGTACTATCAGCAATTAGCGCAATGGTGGCGGCCACCAGTGGTTGAAAACCCAGAGCCAATAATAGCGGTCCTGTCACCATCGCCGGTGTCCCAAAACCAGCGGCTCCTTCAATAAGTGAGCCAAATAAAAAAGCTACAATAACTACTTGGACACGCATATCAGCTGAAATGCTTTGAAAGCCTTGATTGATTCGAACAACTCCACCCGTATTTCGAAGGGTATTCAACAATACCAATGCACCGAATAAAATCCACAAAATCGTAAATGTTTTATGTATTCCTTGAAAAATTGATGCTAAAATTACTTTCCCTTCCATCCCCCAGATAGTAAGCGTTAACAATATGACGATAATTGAACTCAATGCCATTCCTTTAGCAGCTGACATCCTTAGAACTACAAGAAACAAAAATGGCGCAATGATCGCACTTAGCGCAATGAACAATAACATATAAACCCTTCCCCCTAGTTGACTTATATTATTAAGCGCTCATATCTAATAAGGTCATCTGATGACCTTATTAATATAGTTACATAAATTTCATAAATAGACAATGGGGAATTTTGCATTTTTATCATAAAAGCAAGTTTAGCAGTAATTTTTATTCGTTTATCATTTTTTAACGAGTATCTATTTTCATTACTTCACCTTTTGAAAAGAGGTAAGAAGAATTTCCTATCCAGAAGAGTGCAACAGCTATATGAAATAAAATTAAAAACCAGGCAAATATCTTCATTCTCAACCTCCTTTATATCTATCGTAATTTTAATATAGAACAAATTAACTTTTATTCCCCTGCCAAAAAGTCCTTCCCCAAATCCCTCTCCCCCTCGCTCCTCCCAAACCCTTGCGGCCCTAAGCTCCACCCCTCTTCTTTCGCTTTTCCTCTTCCTTCCAATATGCTACATAGTTCTTCCCCAAAACCCCCATTTTCGCCCTCTTTTTTCCGTTCCGGCTTGTATCGAATATTCAGATAATGTTAAAGAGTTCTTCCCGTAACGGAGGAAAGAATCCGGAGAAAAGAAAGGAATTGTAGCGATTTGAGATGGCATTACAGTTAGGAAACACACTGAATAGAGATTGAAAATCCTACGGATTTGCGGATTGAGAACACGACTGAAACCCTGATTGGACAAGGGATTGGACAGATATTGAGCAAAAGAAAAAGACTGGACCCGTATTGGATCCAGCCTTGATTTGTAATGAATTTACGATTGAATCAAGATTGAGTACATATTGTTCGCCTGCTCTTTTTTCTCCGCTCTTCCTTCCGCTCTGGATACCAACTATTTAGCAGTAGGTACCGACTTTTTAGCTTGGGGAAGAGGAATAAGACAGGGACATATAATAGAAAAAAGAACATAGATTTAAGATAATGGTTCTTCGCTGAACTTTCCCACTTCAGATTTTAACAGTAAGAAATATTAGATGAAGGAAACAGTGTTTCCCCTGCTTCTCATTTTTACATTACCACCTTTAGACTAATTTTTCGATTTTCTATACCATATACACAATCAGCCACTCTATCAATAAATGTACGATCATGTGATACTAGAAGAACAGTCCCTTCATATCCATGCAAAAAGCGTTCTAATGCCTCTATACAAAAAATATCCAAAAAGTTTGTTGGTTCATCTAAAACCAATACATTATACCTTCCTAAAAATAGCTGACACAATACTAAACGAGTTGCCTCTCCACCGCTTAGATTACGAACATCCTTTTTTAAATCATTCCCGGTAAAATTCATGGCGTGAAGTACAGCTCGGATTTTGCTTTCATCGTAGTCGCTTCGATTTTTTACAAATTCAAATACCGTTTCTTCTTTTGAAAATTGATAATCCATTTGTTGATAAGTTCCTATGACAGCTTTTGGCGAAATCGTTATCCCTTCGCCATGTTTTAAAATATGATGAAGCAACGTTGTTTTGCCTGAACCATTTTTTCCTGTTATAGCAATCGTCTTTCCTAAAGGGAATTGAAAGTTCGATTCTTTAAGAAGTATCTTATCCCCTCCTTTTAACGTTAATCGTTCACCCATAATCGGATATCTATTGTGTAATTGAAGAGCTTTCGACTGATGAAAACGAATGATTTGTTCGTCTTTAGGAGCTTCTACCGCTTCAAGTTGTTCCACTCTCTGTTCAATCGCTTTTGCTGCACGCTGCATGGATTTTTGACTCGTACCTTTTGATTTCGTTTCAAACATTCGATTTCCTTTAACTTTAGTTACTCTTTTATCTCCTTTTGTTACTTTTTCCGCCTTTTGCATTTTTTCCTCAGCAGCTTTCATTAGACGTGTTTTCTCTTTTACATATTTTTCATGTTGCTCTTGCTGTTGTCTTTTCTCGAGCTCTTTTTGGCTAACGTAATCTGTATAGTTTCCTGTATATTCTGTTACCCTTCCATCTTCCACTTCCCAAATTTTTGTCACCAGTTGATCTAACACATACCTATCATGACTTACAAGTACAAGTGCACCATAATAGTACATCAATTCTTCGATAAAAAACTGCGTACCATCTGCATCAAGATGCGTGGTTGGTTCGTCAATCAATCGAGCTTCATGATAGCTGGAGAAAACTTGTGCCAATTTAATCCGTGTTTGTTCGCCACCACTAAAGTTTTCAAGTTCTGTTTCTGGAATAGCCAGTTTCCCTTTTAAATCATAATCAACCTCTGATTCTTCAGGTGTTGTTAATTGGTCAAAATAAGCAAAATCTACGTGACGCTTAACTATTCCACTAGACGGAAGAACGATCCCTGCAAGTAACTTTAATAATGTACTCTTTCCTGCACCATTTTTCCCAACAATTCCGATACGATCAAACTGATGTACAGCTAAACGTTCTATATCTAATACCGTTTTATCTAAATAATTTAACTCTATATTTTCTAATTCAAAGCATACTTTTTCCATGTTTGCTACCTCCCGAAAGTTATAATTTCGTACCGATAGCTAGGACCGATACGAGCTTTTATTTCAAGTTCAAGCTCGCATCAAAAAAAAAGTAAAAATTGCATGAATATCTCCTCCTATTTCGCTTTCCTTGTTATAACTGCATTTATAATAATCAAGATACCTATTATAGAAAATAATGTGGCAACACTTGTTAGTTCAATCAAAAATCCAGCTACCGCATAACCAATCGGTGTCGCTAATAACGAAAGACTTGTGATAAAACTAAAAACTCTCCCCAAGAGATGAGGTTGTATCTCTGTTTGAATAAAGGCATAGAATGGTGCTGAAAACAATGGTCCAGATAAACCAACCAAACCAGCCATCACAATAAAGGCAATGAACAATGACGGCGAGACTATACCAGAAATAAATAATGCTGCACCCATCAACAGCATTCCTGCAGCCATTGTTTTTATTTTATCGAAACGATCACCTAGTACACCTATTAGAGAACCCCCAAGGATTAAACCAATAGCAAACACTATCTCCACTATTCCAGCTTCTACAACACCTCTTTCGAAATGATTCCTTGTCATTAGCGGAAAGTAAGTACCAAGCGGAATATAAAGCATAGCGACGATGGTCATTGTAATAGTTAGCTTCAAAACAACAGGATGCTTCACTATCGCATGATATCCTTCTTTCATTTCAGTAATAAAGCTACCAGATCCCCCGTCTTCTGTTCTTGACACCCTTGGAATGTGAATAAATAATAATATACTACTTGCAATTACAGCACCAAAAACATCTAACATCAATACCCATTCAAGAGAGCTAACTGCAAGCAAAGACATCCCAACTGCAGGCCCTGCAATATTTGAAATAGAACTTATCGTCTGTCCCCAACCTGCTACCTTTGTAAGATGCTCTTTAGGTGCAAGCAAAGGTATAGATGCTTGCATTGCCGGCATATGAAATGCAGTTGCAAGAGAACGTATGACTAAGATAACGATTACCAATGAAATACTTGGCTCATTAAAATACATTGTTATAAATAAGAGTAGGCTTCCAAGAGCAACAGTCATGTCTGCCAGAATCATCATTAATTTTCGAGAGTAACGATCCGTAATTGTTCCAGCAAATGGACCAACTAATGCTTGTGGTAAAAATCCGGCTAGACCAGCCATAGTCAGGACAAGTGGCGATCCACCCGTTGAATCAGTTAACCACCAAATAATGCTAAATTGAACAGCAGCACTACTTAATAATGAAAAGAACTGCCCTGTATAAATCGCAATAAATTTCCGTTTCCAATTTTTATTTTCCATTTTCCTTACCTCCAATTAATAAAAAAATCACAAGCATCTGCCTGTGATTTAGAGTAAAGGGAATAGACCCATCCTTATTCTATTAGGGGCTTGCTCAGAGCCACCAGCAAATAAACCTACCTTTGGCGTAGCAAAGAAAGGTGATTTAGACGAAAATAAAGAAAGGTAGAACAAGCCACCTTTCTTTACATTACATATTTTCATCACGCCAAAACCAAGCAGTAAGGATCCCGCTCCAAAGTTGAATATAGGAGGTAGACAAACCCTAAGTATGGACAAATGATTTTCAAATATGAAATGAAAATTATTAAAAAAGGACAGACTTATCCCGTTTACTCTGTATACACAAAACAGAGCCTTTGACCATATTCAATTACTGGTTCAAAGTTGGGAAACGTAGTCTCATCGAATGTGTCATTTTTTAATAATCCTCCTACCGTTTAAAATTCAGTATTAATTGTAGACTGTCTTTAAGTAAAAGTCAAAGGTAAATAATGGTTCTCTAATTTATTTAGGCATTCAATTACCTTTCACTTGATTTATTTAAGAAGCAGTTCCGTTTCCGAAAGTAGATTATGAAGCACCTCTACCCCTTGCTTTGTACTTTCTACATTTGAAGAAATCAATGAGATGATTTTACCAATCCTACTATTCCCCTGCTATAAAGTCCGTTCACTCTTTCACAATTAGCTTTTACTTTTGAAAAATCCTAATTTTTATTTTCCGTATAGTTAACCATATGAGGAAGAATCCATAAACCAATAACAGCTAAAAACAGTTGAATGATTACAGTCATAAAAACATGATCAAAAGGAAAATAGGTAAACTCTACCTATGTTTAACTCTACGGAGCGTTTGTTGATGCTAACCATATAAACCCCTAAAATGAAAATAGAGTAGGAGGAAAAAATGATGGATAATCGTAAAGTTGGAGAGTTAATTTATAATTTGCGGAAAGAAAAAGGGCTGACACAGAAACAATTAGCTGATCAAATGAACATTTCCGATCGAACGATTTCAAAATGGGAGCGTGGATATGGCTGTCCAGATGTCACGCTATTACCAAGTTTATCTACCCTATTGGGCGTAAATATAGAAAATATTTTAGATGGTGAATTATCGTCGAATGAATTTGTAGGAGGAAATATGAAAAAGTCAAATTATTTTGTCTGTCCGTCATGTAATAATGTTGTATTAGCCACTGGAGATATCACTCTATCTTGCTGTGGAAGAAAGCTAGAACGACTAGAAGCGAAGAAAGCAACAGACCAAGAAAAGCTATCAATTACAGAAATCGATAATGAATGGTTTATTTCAAGCGATCATCCTATGACAAAAGATCATTATATATCCTTTATCGCTGTTGCTACTGGTGATCAAGTTCAAATTATTAAACAGTATCCTGAGTGGGGTTTACAAACACGTATCCCGAAACGTAAACATAGCAAACTGTTATGGTATGATATTCAATTTGGTTTATATTATCAGATTTTATCATAATTTTTATATAAAAATACACGAGTTATGACTTAAATGTTCATACTCGTTGATCTTTCCCTCACTTCAAAATCTTGATTCAAAAAGTGAGGGGTTCTTTTGAAATAAAACCTATTAGGAGTTATCTGAAATGAATAAATCTGTAAATGAAACTATGGTCTTAGCAAAACCGATGATGGCATTCCTCATACCTGTCATTTTTGCAAGTGTTTTGCAATCATTAGGTCAAGTGTTTGGAATAATCGTCGTTGGGCAAGCACTTGGAGTAGATTCTTTGGCAGCTATTTCTGCATTCTTCCCTCTATTCTTTTTTTTAATATCCTTTGTAATCGGAATTGGATCTGGAAGTTCCATTCTAGTTGGGCAAACGTACGGTGGTGGAAATATATCAAAAATGAAGGAAGTTGTTGGAGTAAATTTGACATTTACGATGATCATATCCATTGCTGTCGCCATAATCGGAGGGTTCTTTACAGAAGATATTCTAAAATGGATAGGAACACCTGAGAATATTCTAGTTGCAAGTACAGAATATGCACGTATTTTATTTGTTACATTACCTATTACTTTCTTATATATGTGCTATACAACCTTTATAAGAGGTGTTGGAGATTCAAAAACACCTTTTTATTTCTTATTAATTAGTATTATCTTAAATATCGCCTTGCTTCCAATTCTTATTTTCGGTTGGCTAGGTTTACCGGAGTTTGGATTAAATGGTGCTGCTTACGCCTCTGTATTATCCAATTTCATTACATTAGTGATTCTATTAGTGTACTTACACAAAAAAAGTCATGTACTCAAATTAGATTCTATTATTTTGAAACATCTTCACTTGAAAGGCTCGGTATTGAAAGCCTTACTGAAATTAGCCATTCCTACCAGCATAAGTATGGTTTCAATCGCATTGTCAGAAATTGCAGTCATAACTTTTGTAAATGATTATGGATCTAATGCAACGGCTGCATACGGAATCGTGAATCAAATTGCAAGCTACGTTCAAATACCAGCGATGAGTATTTCAATTGCCATTTCAGTATTTGTTGCACAAGCAGTGGGGTCCGGAAATATTTCAAACATTAAACATATAACGAAAATAGCCATTACACTAAATTATCTTCTTGGTGGTATTCTTATTCTCATTCTTTACCTGATACCAAATCCTGTTTTAGGAATTTTCTTAGACAACTCCGATACAATTAATCTTGCAAAAGATCTTATTATAATCTCATTTTGGAGTTATGTTATTTTGGGTCACACTCAAGCAATTTCAGCAACAATGAGAGCAACAGGTACAGTATTATTGCCAACAATTTTTACAATTACAAGTATTTTGATGATTGAAGTTCCAGTAGCATACTCCTTGTCACATTTTACAGGACTTGGGATAGATGGAATATGGCTCGCATATCCAGTTGCGTTCATAGTCAATTTCTTGGCTCAATCTATTTATCACCGATTTTTTTGGAAAAAGAAATCTTTTAAGGCACTAATTAATTAAAACCTACTAAAAAAGAAGCTATTTTTTGATTTTACATATAGCTTCTTTTTTCTACTTCCGCACTAAACTACCAGTTACTTTAAGTACATTAAGAAGAAAGAATAAAGAAATCTAGTATAGTTCTCTCCGTTTCTCTATTGGATCTTCATATTATTAAAGTGGTGGATTTTCAACACCTAAATGAATCTAATCTTCTTTAGGTGGTCCATAAACCCCAAAAGGTTTGATTCCAGCTTGAAGTATAAGAATGGTAACTTGTCCACGATGATGAACTATGTGCTTAATTAGCCCATTAAAATTTGGGCATTTGTTTCTTCTCTTCCAAAAGCAATTTGTACTTCCTTCAATGCTGCGTCTGACCATTGTTGTTCAAGGACTTTAGATGCCTCAGAACTTACTTTATTAAAGGTTTCAGCAATTTCTTTAGCTGAGGTTGGGACATTTTCTGCATTTTCTACTTCATCTATCTTCAACCCTAATTCTGCTAAATATTCTGGAATGCTTGTAGTTAAATGCCAGGCTATTCTTTCTAAAGTACGACCTTCTGAATAAACCTGTTCCTTTATTACTTGCTCTTCCCTTCATCCTCTACGTTGTTCACGCATAAAAATCTTTGTCCCTCTTCCTCCTCCTGCCTTTTCTCCCTCAAACCCTTGTCCTGACTACGTTCATATCCTCTCTCCATTATCTAGATGTTGTTTAAAATCTGATGGATGAAGGGGAAATATTTATATCATTTTTCTCTTTTCTCATCAGTTTCTTTTCTCTACTATATTGCCCTGCTAAAAAGTCCTTCCCCGCCTTCCTCTCCCCCTCACTCCCCTCAAACCCTTGCCATTCTAAGCCTCTTACCTCCTAACTCTTCATTCCATTACTCTTCCTTCTGCTTTATTGTTCTTCCCCAAAACCCCCATTTTCGCCCTCTTTTTTCCGTTCTGGCTTGTATCGAATATTCGGACAATGTTAAAAAGTTGGTACCGATAATGGAGGAAAGAATCAGGAAAAAAGATTAAATAACCAACGAAAAAGAACTGAAACCCTACGGGTCTATTCAGTGAGGAAAACAACATAATAGAAGCAAGTGGTATAGAACGAAGATGATTGAAACACTTATGGGATAAGGGATTGGACAGATATTGAGCAATTGAAAAAGGGACGAAGTCCTACTGGACCCGCCCCGAATTGATATGATTTTACGATTGAAAAAACCGATTGAATAACGATTGATTACATATTAGACTGGCCGCTGCTCTTCCCGCTTCCTTTGCCGTTTGGATACCAACTATAAAGCAGTGGGTACCAACTTTTTAGCATGGGGAAGAGGAATAAGACAGGGACATAATTTCTTCACAATCTTTACAGTGATTTCAACATAAATATCCAACAAAAAAATCAACTCTATCTCTAAGAAGAAATAGAGTTGATATAATTTTAATCAAACTTTATTATAAATGATCAATCTATTTTAGAAATTATCGAACTTTGTTATAAATTATCAAACTTTATTTTAAAGCTACAAATGATGTAACCTTTGAAAAAAGATTGATTAAAGTTTAGCGATAACCCTTTATTTCTAGATATAAGCAAACCTCGTATTTTGAACAAAGTTTGATCAAAACATGAGGTTTTACCTGTTTATTTCTATTCATTTTTATAAAAAAGATTGATTATTTCGAAAAGCGAATCTTCAACTAAAGCACCCTATAGTTTAAGTGTAGTTTTTCACAAACTAAGCATTTAGTACTTCTTTTATTAATGGAATGCTAACCTTTTAAAAATATAAGAGCCAACAATTTATAAACATTCATTCGCTCTAGCCTTTTAAGGGTATGTTTATTCGACTAGCATTATATTTACATAAAAGATAAGTCCAAGCATTACAGCTACTACAAATATCATAATATATTCAGGTGTTAGCCAACCTATAATTCCTCCAATAATTAAAAGGATGCTAAGGAAGACTAGTGTTCCACCAACTAAATGCGCTAACTTCTTTTTATTTTTTACTCTCTTTTCATTAAAACCTGACAGAAGCCAGGTTTGTTTCTTAACACCAATTAAGTAACCAAGGACAAGAAATAAAATACCAAAAATTATTAAATTTAAGTCCATCTTTCCACTCCTTAAAACTTTTTAATTATTAAAGGGATGATATAAAATGGGATAAAAAGTGTTATGAGTAAATAAATTAAAATGAAATTTATATTTAATTTAATTAGGGAAATATGATAATTCTCCAAGACTAACATGATAAATAGTAGTGCGTTCATTACATACATAGTTCGAAGAGACCATTTTGTAATGTTTGAATTAACACGATCATCGTACTCGACTTCTTCACTTTGCATGTTTTTTCGGGAATTTTTCGCTATCAGAATACCAATAGCCATGAATACTAAGAGAGCCCACTTCATTACTGATTCTTCCAAACCAAGAAGTATTATAAGAAAACAAATTAATGGGAAATAGGTGAACAATTTACTCATACCTCATCCTCCTCTATCCAAAAAAGTTTATCAATAGTGGTATTTAATGAGGATGCTATCAATAAACATACTTTTATTGTCGGGTTGTATTTTTGTGCTTCAATTAGATTCATTGTCTGTCTAGTAACACCGACCTTATGAGCTAACTCTCCTTGCGTAAGTTCCCCTTGTTCCATACGCATAAACTTTACTGAGTTTTTAATATGAACTTCCTTCAATTAAATATCTCCTTCTAGAACATTCCTTTCATAAATTGTAACATATAATTGACTTTTATCCACTAGTGTTGCATAAATGTTGACGCAATTTTCAGTTTAATGTTTTTTCCTGTTTAGAGCCAAAAAAGTAAATACCTTATTAAAGGTGGCTCCATCCATTTGGAAATTATGTACAATTAGACTTGTGCGACGACGACAATTTATTTTTAAGGAACGGTTTTTCCTTTAATCTTTCGTATCCAGATATGTGCCGGTTTCCATAACGAAGCCCTTAAAAAACGGCTAATCTGTAGCGTTTTTCGCTTACTTTTTGTTTCGATTTGCGCAATTACATTTAGGCAAAAAACAATCAGTGCGATAAACACTTGGTTTTGAATGGCCCATTCACTTTGTCCGTAGAACTTT
>NZ_KQ758631.1:0-106167 GCF_001457055.1 Priestia veravalensis
CCATTATAAAGGACTTTTTGTTTGCCTAAAATAATAAAATTGAAGATTTTGAGTCTTTTTAATAGTTAATTTAAATTAATGCAACACTAGTGATTTATTATTCAAAATTAACTCTTAACTACTTTAATACCTTTTACTTTCCTTGTCAAACACTATTGTAGAAAAACAAAAAGAAAGAAAATTCAAATATCAATTCGCTACGTCTCGCTTTAAGAAAAACAGCCAAGCCGTTCCAACAAAGAAGAGTAGATGAGCTATAATAATCAATAGAGAAAACGGTAGGGTCATCCCAGGGAAATACGTTTGATTTCCATCCATATATTGACTAAGGTTGGTGTTAGCAAACAGTAAAATAATTCCCCACTGTACTTGAAACTCAGATAAAATTCCAGCAAGCATTTTTGCTCCTACTCCAACAACAATGCCAAGACCAACTGCTAATGCACTATTTCTGAATACCGACGATAGCATAAACGCAAAAGCAACCATCATAAAGGTTTCAAGATATGAAACACCATATGCAATCCAGATACCTTGTCCTTCTTGACCATTAAAAGCTCCTCCTGAAAAGAAAATAATCCCCCAAATGATTGAAAATAAAAAGAAGGCAGCCAAATAGTACAAGCTAATAAAAATGCTAGTCAGGTATTTGGATAAAAGAATAGTTGAGCGACTCTTAGGACGAATTAATAGAAGTTTAATCGTTCCTTTTTCAAATTCAGATGCAACAATCGATCCAGCAGCGGCTACAGCAAAAAATTGGACAATAATTAAAAAGTTTGAAGTGAAAGCAACAAAGCCTGGCAACGTTTCTGTAATTCCAGCATTTGTTGTAATAGCTCTCATTATAAGAGCCATTCCAAGCGTTAAGACAGCAATTGCCAGAAATACGACTTTCGTGCTTTTTTTCATAAACCACTTCATATGTTCATTTTGTATTAAATTAAGCATTGAAATCTCCTCCCGTAACAGACATAAACGATTGTTCTAGCGATTCATAAATTGGAGTAATTTGGTATACTTCAATGCCTTCTTCCACTAGAAGTTTATTAATAGCAGCAGCCTCTTTCGGTTGAGCTTGTACAGAAAGCTGCTTTTCTTTTATTGCACAAGTGTAGCCTTGATTTGATAGCAGATTTTCCGCTTTTTCTACAGCATCAACTGCAAATACAATCGTTAGGTTCTCTTCTGTATTACGCTTAGCTAATTCTTGAACAGATAGCAGTCTGCCGTCTTGAATAATCCCTACGCGATCACACAAGGCTTCCACTTCTTTCAACAAATGGCTAGCAATAAGAATTGAAATTCCTTCTTCTTTGCACAACCGTTTTAAATATGTTTTAAATTCAATCATTCCTGCTGGATCCAAGCCGTTAGTAGGCTCATCTAGTAGCAGTAGTGACGGTTTATGTAGAATAGCTTGTGCAACTCCGAGGCGCTGACGCATTCCGAGTGAATAAGTCTTTACCGGTTGGTGAATGCTTTTTTCTAACCTTGTTAGCTCGACCACTTCATCGATTCGATTTGCAGACACACCGTGCATTCGTGCAAAATGCTTTAAATTTTGATAACCTGTCAAATATCCATAAAACTCCGGGTTTTCAATGATTGCACCAATTGATTTGACAGCTTCATTAAATTGTTTGCGCTGGTCATGATTGTTAATGGTAACGTCTCCTGTTGAACTTACTAAACCTACAACTGCTCGAATAAGCGTAGTTTTACCCGAACCGTTTGGACCTAGTAACCCAAAGATTTCTCCTTTTCGCACAGACAATGATACGTTATCCAAAATAATTTTATTGCCAATCTTTTTCGTGACGTTATGAACCTGTAGTACCTCTCTCTCTGACATAATGTTCATCCTCTCTTCTATGTAATCCTTCTTTTATTTTTCCTTGTTTTGAGGTATTTGTCTAGATTAAAACAAACCATTCGTTTATTTTTCATTTTTTTGGTAAGCTATACGTATATATATTTTTTTATAAAGGGGATGCCGTTATGGAATTAGTCGTTTATTTAGCAGGACAAATTCATGATAATTGGAGAGACGATATCAAAAAGCAAGCGGAGGGCTTAAAGCTTCCAATTACGTTTGTAGGACCGATGACGGACCATGATCGCTCGGATAATATCGGCGAAGTCATTTTAGGTAAACAAGACTCAGCTATTTTAAAAGATGAAGCCGCTTCAGCTTTTAACAACTTGCGCACAGAAGTACTGCTTAAGAAATCCGACGTAGTCATTGCGCTTTTCGGTGAAAAATACAAACAGTGGAATAGCGCAATGGACGCGGCTACAGCCGTTGCATTTAACAAGCCCCTTATCCTTGTACGTCCAGAAAAACTGCACCATCCTTTAAAAGAGCTTTCAAACAAAGCACAAGTTGTCGTTGAAACACCAGACCAAGCAATTCGTGCACTGGCTTATATCTTTGAATAAGGCTGATTCATAAGTATTTTAGTTAATGAGATATCCGAACGATCGCTAACCTGCAATCGTTCGGATATTTTTTGTTCGTTCCCAAAACAAGTTAAAAAACTTGTGGAATGGAGCGTAAGACATTCGGCTCCTGCCAGAAATAGAGTAAAAGCTGAGCCTCCTTGACGTTATTCCTTGGTTCATGTACACTTTATGTTCAATTTATTGCTATTGATATCGCTCTTGTAAAGAAAGAATGATATAATTTGATAGATATTGAATTTGGAGGATTGCTCATACATGATTACAGTTAGTAATGTAAGCCTACGTTTTGCAGACCGTAAGTTATTTGAAGATGTAAACATTAAGTTTACGCCTGGTAACTGCTACGGATTGATTGGAGCGAACGGTGCTGGAAAGTCAACATTTTTGAAAATCTTATCTGGTGAACTTGAGTCACAAACTGGTGATGTACATATGGGACCTGGCGAACGCCTAGCGTTCTTAAAACAAAACCATTTCGAATACGAAGAATATGAAGTATTAAAAACCGTTATTATGGGTCACGCTCGCTTATATGAAGTGATGCAAGAGAAGGATGCTATTTATATGAAAGCTGACTTCACTGATGAAGATGGAATGAAAGCAGCTGAGCTTGAAGGTGAATTTGCTGAACTTAACGGTTGGGAAGCTGAATCTGAAGCAGCGATTCTTTTAAAAGGTTTAGGCGTTTCTGAAGATCTTCACGATAAAAAAATGGCTGAGCTGACAGGTAGTGAAAAAGTAAAAGTATTACTTGCTCAAGCTTTATTTGGCAAACCTGACGTTTTACTACTAGATGAGCCGACCAATAACTTAGATATTCAGGCAATTCAGTGGTTAGAAGAGTTTTTAATTAACTTTGAAAACACAGTAATCGTTGTATCCCATGACCGTCACTTCTTGAACAAAGTGTGTACGCACATTGCGGATTTAGATTTTGGTAAAATTCAAGTTTACGTTGGTAACTACGACTTCTGGTATGAATCTAGCCAGCTTGCTCAAAAAATGGCATCTGATGCTAATAAGAAAAAAGAAGAAAAAATTAAAGAACTTCAGGCGTTTGTCGCTCGTTTTAGCGCCAATGCATCAAAATCAAAGCAGGCAACATCTCGCAAAAAATTACTTGATAAAATTACGTTAGATGATATCCGTCCATCTTCTCGTCGTTACCCATACGTAAACTTTACGCCAGAGCGTGAAATTGGAAACGACGTACTGCGAGTTGAAGGTTTAACAAAAATCATTGATGGTGTTAAGGTACTAGATAACGTAAGTTTTACAATGAATCGAGAAGATAAAATTGCGTTAGTTGGCCGTAACGAAATTGCAAACTCAACGCTTATGAAGATTCTAATGGGTGAAATGGAAGCAGATAGCGGTACATTTAAATGGGGTGTAACAACATCTCAATCGTTCTTCCCGAAAGATAACTCTGAGTACTTTGAGAATAGCGACTTAAACTTAGTTGAGTGGTTACGCCAATACTCACCACAAGATGAAAGCGAAAGCTTCCTTCGTGGATTCCTAGGAAGAATGTTATTCTCTGGTGAAGAAGTACTAAAGAAAGCCAATGTATTATCTGGAGGCGAAAAGGTTCGCTGTATGCTTTCTAAAATGATGCTAAGTGGTTCAAACGTTCTTCTTTTAGACGATCCTACCAACCACTTAGACTTAGAATCGATTACGGCATTAAATAACGGATTAATGAGCTATAAAGGTGCAATGATTTTCACATCTCATGACCATCAGTTCGTTGAAACAATTGCGAATCGCATTATTGAAATCACGCCAAACGGAGTGGTTGATAAGCAAACAACATATGATGAATACCTAACAAACACAGACTTACAAAAACAAGTTAAAGGTATGTACGCTTAATCATAAAAAGGTGACGAATATTCGTCACCTTTTTACTATACTTGAATTCCACGCTCCATCAATTTTTGTTCAAAGTAAGAAATCATCACGCTTAAGGTTTTGACTCGCGCATATTGCTTATCGTTACCTGCAATAACAAACCACGGAGCTTGATTCGTATTCGTATATTTAAACATATGCTCTACCGCTTCTTCATACTCGTCCCACTTTTTTCGATTACGCCAATCTTCTTCTGTTAACTTCCAGCGTTTAAAAGGATCCGCTTCCCTTTCTTTAAAGCGCTTGAGCTGCTCATCCTTACTAATGTGGAACCAAAACTTTGCTACAATATAGCCGTTATCCGTTAACGTACGCTCAAACTGATTAATCTCTTCGTACGCCCTTCCCCACTCACTTGTTGAAATTAAATTTTCAACCCGCTCGACGAGTACGCGTCCATACCAAGAACGATCAAATAAAGCTATTTGCCCCGCGTGCGGCAATCTTGTCCAAAAGCGATGAAGATAGTGATACCTACGTTCATCATCAGTTGGTGCACTAATCGGATACACGTGAAAGCCTCGGGGGTCCAACTTTTGTGTAATACGCTTAATAGCTCCCCCTTTCCCTGCCGCATCCCACCCTTCAAACGCAAATATAATAGGTACCTTTTCCATATAGATAATGTGTTCTAACTGCAATAAGCGTAGCTGCAAAGATTTTAGCTTTTTTTTATATTCTTTTTTAGATGAAATCTTTTTAGACAGATCAATATCTTCTAAATTCATATAATCACTCCTACCTACTAGTCAGTAGTATAGTATGAACGTTCTAGGCTGTAATTATGTTATTGAAACATCTTGCTAATGAGCTCATAAGAATGTAGCTTCGCCTGGAAATCGTGAATGTTAGTAATGATTAAGAATTCATCGTTATTATATTCATTTTGTAAGCGTAACAATTTAGCATGAACAGTTTCTGTAGATCCTACAATCATTCGACTCCTATTTTTCTTTATTTTTTGTTTCTCATATTCAGAATACACGCGCTGGTTGACTTCATTAATAGAAGAAACCTTTGTATCTTTTCCTTTTTCTACTTTGAGCAACCAATCATCAAGCGTTTTGGCATGTTGCTCCGCTTCTTCGTCTGTATCAGCACACACCACAAATACGCAAACGTTCGTGTGAGGCACTTGCTGATAGTCTGATGGAACGTATTCTTGTCGATAGTGTTTCAGGGCTTCTTTTCCTCCAATAGGAGAAATAAAGTGACCAAACGTAAAGGAAACGCCAAGTTCCCCAGCTGCTCGCGCACCTCGTTTGTTAATGCCTAGCTGCCACATCTCAGGCTTAGTATCACTTTTGGGATAAGCTGTTACCCCGTAATAAGGGTGATTTTCAGGAAGGTTTTGCAGCAAATGTCCCTGTAGCGCTTGAATTTGACGTGGAAATTCATTCAGACTTTTTCGTACTCCGTCTGTTAATGCTAACCTCGTTAGTGCATCGCCTCCTGGAGATCGACCTAATCCCAAATCAATTCGCCCTGGAAACAAATTCTCTAATAACTGTACGTCTTCAGCCACTTTATATGGGCTGTATTGAGGGAGAAGCACGCCTCCAGAGCCAATTCGAATCGAACTTGTTTGAGATGCCAAATGAGTCATTAATAAAAGTGGCGAAGAGCCTGCTAACCCATTTGTATTATGATGTTCAGCTACCCAAAAGCGATGATATCCTAGTCTTTCTGTCCACTTTGCTAGCTGTACCGTCTGAGCAAGCGCATCTTTTGCTGTTTGGCCGCTTGATATTGGAGACTGATCTAATACGCTTAAAATTATAATTGATATCACTTCCTTTGCTTTTATTTTAAAAGAAAGAGGCTTGCTCGTCCGTTATTTTGCTTAGTCATTTATGTATACATATTTACAATTTCAGTTGCTTTCTTTTTTAATGACTCCCGTAATTCTTTTGGTTCAATTACTTCTGCATAACGTCCTAAATTCAGCAATATATTTGCCGTAAAATCAAGGTCATCTCGACCAATTACTGATTTTATTGTTCCCGTTCCATCGTTATTTATGGTTATATGAGGTCCTAAGCTAGGATTTGCACTTGCTAACCGCACGCCTTCTTTTGTTATTTCAATATGCAACAATAGAGCCTTTGTGGGAACATAGTCTTGAGCTAACCATTTCTTTAACGTTAGCGATTCCGTAAAATCTTCACCTAAGTTCTCTATTTTTTTTACCCTATCTGCACGAAAAAGCAGGATTTTTTCTTTTTTATAGCTATATGCCGGAAAGTACCATAGACCTTCATGCGCATAAATACCAATTGGTTTAACAATATGCCCCTTTATCCCTGTTTTACTTTCATACTGAATCACTACTTTTTTATGCTTCATTGCTGATAGCAATAAGTCTTTTAAAAGGGGGGCTTCCTCTGAACGATTTGGCGTTAAAAATACAACAAAATCTTTTATCTGTTCTAACTGATTTCTTACATCTGCAGGTAAATGAGTATAAAACTTTGTTTTTACCCTCTGAGTATCTACTTGAAACGGGATTGTAGGATAATGAGTGATCATTTCAAGTAAAAAATACATCATTTTTCCTTCTTCCTCAGAAAAGAATAAAGGAGGCAATACGCGATTGTTCAAAACACGATAGCCGCCATATTTTCCTTTTTCAGCATATAAAGGAACCCCTAGCTCCTGTAAATCCAATAAGTAGCGCTGAACAGTACGCACAGACATATCAAACTCTTCTGCAACTTCTCTAGCAGTAAAATAGCGCTTCGCATTAATATAAAACATCAGTTCAAATAACTTTTTTGTTTTCATAATATTCACCTATCTATGACAGTTTTTGACGCATTTAAATGTTATTATCATACACGAAGCGGGTAAAATATAATAGCGATTTGCTAAGGAGGAACATGGCATGACAAGAAAAGTAATTTTATATATTGCAACTACAATTGATGGATTTATTGCGCGTGAAAACGGAAAAATTGATTGGCTAGTGGAGAATGAAACAAACGAAGATTATGGATATAATGAATTTGATGAAAGCATTGATACCGTATTTATGGGTCGCCACACGTACGAACAAGTATTAACGTTCGGCGAGTTTCCTTATAAGGGAAAGGAAGTATTTGTAGTGACAACAAAAAAGGGCGGCAAATCTGAAGACGTAACGTTCATCTCACCTACAGAAGTTCACGACAAAGTCACCGAATTAAAGAAGCTGGAAGGGAAAAACATCTTTCTTGTAGGGGGCGGGTCACTAAATGCACTGTTTTTAAATGAAAACTTAATTGATGAGTATTGGATCTTTCAAAAGCCTATATTGCTAGGAAGTGGCATTCCTCTCTTTCAAAGAAACGTAGCTGACACGCCACTTTCGTTAATTGATTCAAAAATTTATCCTTCTGGATTTGTTTTTCTTAAATTTGTGAATGATAAGAAGAGTTTGGGACATAACAAAATGATTGCTTCTAAGAGACGAACAATAGCTGTTCCAATCTTTTTGGTTTGTCTGAACACGTTCATTCCATTGCGCTACGGCCACTCGCTTTCCGCGGGGAGGAACCTGAGCTTCCTCGCTGCGCTGCGGGATCTCAGTTTTCCCTCTCTTTCCCGCAGGAGTCGAGTGTCCTACGCTCCATTCCACCCTGTTTCCAACATTGTTTTCACAATCAACCAAAAAACCTGAACGATTAAAAGTGAGAAACTCTCAATCGTTCAGGTTTATCATTGGCTGAATTACTTATGTCCCAGCCTCTTTTATAATTCGTTATTCATCTCTTTTACTTGCTTGTCACTTGGCAATAACCACGTTAGAATTCCAATTAGAGGAAGGATACTACAAAACAGCATAATAAATTTTAGGCTATATATATCCGCTAACTTTCCAAATATAACGGCTCCCAGCGCTCCCATCCCGAACGCCAAGCCCACGATAAGCCCTGAAACAAGGCCGATTTTTCCAGGTAATAATTCTTGAGCGTAAACTACCGTAACGCTGAAACTAGATTGAAGAATAAAACCAATAAGCACTAACAACAGGGCTGCTGCACCAAGCATCACGTGCGGTAGCATAAGTGCAAATGGTGCTGACCCAAGCATGGATACCAACAAAACGTTTCGTTTTCCGAAACGATCTGCTAAAGGTCCCCCAAAAAAAGTGCCAAAGACTCCTGCAATCATAAATAAAAAGACATAGATTTGTGCATGTTTTATTGTGACTCCGTATGCTTCAATTAAATAAAATTGGAAGTAATTCAAAATCCCAGCTCCATACCACGAACGAGCAAAAACTAAAAAAATTAATAAAGCAACAGCGAATACTAATTTGCTTGTCACTTTCATTTCATTTACTGATCGCTTTTTTTGCAACTGTTTTCGAACAATCAGCTCTTGCTTGTACCACGTTGATACATAGTAAAGAGTTACAATACCAACCGCTGCCAAGAGTGTAAACCACATTGCACCAAACTGACCTAAGCTAATAAAGATAAAAGCAGTAAATAAAGGCGCCATCGACTGCCCCGTATTACCTCCTACTTGATAGATTGACTGAGCTAACCCCCTTTTCTGTCCAGCAGCCATATAGGCAACACGTGACCCTTCCGGATGAAAAATGGCTGATCCTAATCCAATAAACAGCACGGACGCTAGAACAAAATAAAAGTTAGGTGCTAGCGCTAAGCCAATAATGCCGACTAAACTTAAACACATTGCAATTGGTAATAAAAATGGGAGTGGCCGCTTATCTGCGAAGATACCAAATACCGGCTGCATGATAGAGGATGTCATATTCAGCGCAAATGCAATCCAACCAATTTGCGTATAATTTAAATTCATTGATTGCTCTAGAATGGGAAAAAGCGCTGGAACAACTGATTGCATGCAGTCGTTTAAAAAGTGACCTAAGCTGATAGCAAATAAAATACGATAAATAGTTTGTTCTTGTTTCGTTTGTAACTTTACTGCTGCTTGCATATAAAACCTTCTTTCTATTACCTTCTCGTTCCTGTATAAACTTTCTATGAACTTGTATTATATTCTTCAACCAAAGAAAATTTCCTTTTTTGAAAAGCAATTATATTTATATCAACCTACTATTTTGATAAAATGGAAAAGTAAGCGTTTTATATAAAGCGTGTGGGAGGAATGAACAATGGTTAAAAATAAAGTTGTATTAATTACAGGGGCTGCTCAAGGAATTGGCTTTCAAATCGGCGAGCGTTTTGCTGAACATGATGCAAAGGTTGTCTTGACTGATTTAAATGAAGAAGGTGTTAAAAAAGCAGAGCAAGAACTCTCTTCAAAGGGATATGACGTCTACGGTGTAAAAGCAGACGTCACAAATGAAGATGATATTAAATCGATGATTAACGCTGCTTCTGCAAAATACGGAAAAGTTGACGTATTAATTAACAATGCGGGCATGCAGTTTGTCTCCCCACTCGAAGAGTTTCCAACTGAAAAATTTGAACTTTTATTAAAGATTATGCTGACTGCACCTTTTGTTGCTACAAAGCACGTCTTTCCTCTTATGAAGCAGCAAAAATTTGGTCGCATTATCAATATGGCATCCATAAATGGCTTGATTGGCTTTGCAGGAAAAGCAGCTTATAACAGTGCAAAACACGGAGTCATCGGCTTAACAAAAGTAGCGGCGCTAGAAGGTGCTGAACATGGAATAACCGTTAACGCTATTTGCCCTGGCTACGTAGATACGCCTCTTGTCCGTAACCAATTACAAGACTTAGCTCGTACGAGAAACGTTGAGCTCGAGAAAGTACTTGAAGAAGTAATTTATCCACTCGTCCCTCAGAAACGTTTATTAGATGTAAGTGAAATTGCCGATTACGCCCTCTTTCTAGCAAGTGATGCAGCAAAAGGCGTGACCGGTCAAGCTGTCGTTATTGACGGGGGATATACGGCTCAATGAAAACAAGAGAGGGCTCTTTTAGCCCCCTCTTGTTTTCAAGATTATGAGAAAGGTGAAGTATTCTTGTTAGAATCCAGACGACTTACTTCCTTATCTTTCTATTTAAAGCCTATGCTTTTCACTACTAGCTCTTCACTCCCACTATGCTACACTAGTGATAGAAACAGAACGGGGGAACATGTATGATGATAGCATCTTTAGCAGATAGCATCATTTCAGAAATCAATCATCTAATTCATGAAGATTTAATTGTAGCCGATACGTCTGGCATGATCATCGCCAGCACGGATAAAAACCGAGTAAATACATTTCATGAAGGAGCTCTCATTTGCACGCAAAAAAAGCAAAAGTTCATTATTACTCAAGAAAATCAAGCTCCTTTAAAAGGCGTCAAAGCGGGAATTAATCTTCCAATCCTTTTTCAAAATCAAATTGCTGGTGTAATTGGTATTACCGGTAACCCAGAACGCGTATCCGCTTATGCCGAAATTTTAAAAAGAATGACTGAACTAATGATGAATGAACGCTACTATTCCGAGCAGCTTGAATGGCAAGCGCGAGCACTTGAAGCGTTTGTATTCGATTGGGTCCAAAAATCCGATTGGAGTGAAGAATTTATCCACCAAGCGGAATTGATTGGTATCGATCTTTCAATTGAACGACAAGTTTTAATCGGTCACTGTTCAGACGTAATGAATAACAAAATGTTAAAAGATCTTATGGAGAACTTTAGTCAGGACAACAAAGATGTGTTTGTTCGCTGGGGAAACGACCGCTTTATTATTTTACAAGCTGACCAAAAGACAAAGGAACGTACGCTTCATTTTGCTAAGCAAATTAGCCGCCATTTCAAAACTCGATATCAAGTAAACGCTTCAATTGGAATTGGACAACCTGCTTCTCCTAGAATGGTTCATCAATCTTTTCACGAAGCGGAACGAGCTTTGAGTACTGCAAAAAAATCCGGAGCTATTATATTTGATGATGACCTTCGTCTTGAAATGTTGTTAAAAGATATAAAAAAAGAAACAAAGGTTGAATTTATTCGCAGAACCATTTCCCAGGTTATGAATGATCAAGAATTAATAAAAACTGTTAAAACGTTTTTAAGGCAAAATCAATCCTTCAAAGCTACGGCAGATGCACTGCACATTCATATCAACACGCTACACTATCGAATAAAGCGAGTCGAAGAATTAACTGGACTAAACCTTCGCCATACCGAGGACTTGCTCATTTTTCACCTCGCTTTTTTGTTTTTAGATGAATAACCAACGATACCGCATAAATAACTGCTACACTTTAGAGGATTAACCATAGTTAATCCTTCTTCTATTTCTTATTATAAAAGTAAGAATTCGTTTACTTAAAAGGAGCTATAACCATGATACCTATTGAACTCAAGAAATCCTTTGAAGACATTGTCGGCGCCCATAATTATGATGACTCAAAAGCCGGTCGACTCGTTTACTCCTACGATGCTACACCTCAATTCCAATCACTGCCTGATGCCGTTATTGCGCCCAATAACACTGAAGAAGTAGCAGCTATTGTAAAACTATGTAATGAATATAAAATTCCGATTGTACCTAGAGGGTCGGGCACAAACTTATGCGCAGGAACCTGTCCAACTGAAGGTGGTATCGTTCTTTTGTTTAAACATCTAAATCAAGTGTTAGAAATTGATGAAGAAAACCTAACTGCTACAGTTGAACCAGGCGTCATTACCTTAGATTTCATCCACCAAGTAGAAGAAAGAGGTCTGTTTTATCCTCCAGATCCGAGCTCGATGAAAATTTCTACAATCGGGGGAAATATCAACGAAAACTCAGGGGGGCTTCGCGGTCTTAAATATGGCGTTACGCGCGACTATGTGTTAGGGCTTGAGATTGTACTCGCAAATGGAGACGTTATTAAGACGGGAGGAAAGCTCGCAAAAGACGTAGCTGGCTACGATTTAACACGCTTGTTTGTCGGTTCTGAAGGAACTCTTGGAATCATTACAAATGCAATCTTAAAACTAATACCAATGCCTGAATCAAAAATGACGATGCTTGCTCTTTATCAAGACCTTGAAGCCGCAGCAAAATCGGTGTCAACGATTATTGCGAATAAAATTATTCCGACTACGCTTGAATTTTTAGATCAACCAACATTAAAAGTCGTAGAGGATTTTGCTAAAATTGGGCTTCCTACAGATGTAAAAGCTGTTTTATTAATTGAACAAGATGGACCAATTGACATTGTGAAGCGAGACATGCTGAAGATGGCTGCCATTTGTGAAAGAGAGCATGCTGTATCGGTAAAGGTAGCTGATTCAGAAAAAGAAGCTGATGATCTTCGCACAGCAAGAAGGTCTGCCCTATCAGCTTTAGCGCGTTTAAAGCCAACGACTATTTTAGAAGACGCAACGGTTCCAAGATCTGAAATTGCAAAGATGGTTGTGGCCACTAATGAAATTGCTAAAAAATATAACTTAACAGTTTGTACATTCGGTCATGCTGGAGACGGTAACCTTCATCCAACATGTTTAACAGATGTACGAAACCATGAAGAAATTGAGCGTGTTGAAAAGGCCTTTGAAGAGATATTTATTAAAGCGATTGAGCTCGGAGGCACAATTACAGGTGAACACGGAGTTGGC
Source organism: Priestia veravalensis (assembly GCF_001457055.1). Classification (NCBI taxonomy): domain Bacteria; kingdom Bacillati; phylum Bacillota; class Bacilli; order Caryophanales; family Bacillaceae; genus Priestia; species Priestia veravalensis. Next base: position 12,927 of record NZ_KQ758631.1, read on the forward strand.
GTCATGAAAGCTCCTTATCTTGAGCTTAAAGTGGGCAAAGAAGGAATTGCTGCAATGCAAGCCATTAAGAGTTCCCTAGATCCAAATAACATTCTCAACCCAGGGAAAGTTTTTGCTAAAGATTCCCGAAAACGAGTGGTGATTACAACATGACAACAGTTAAAGAACGTGAGAAAATCCAAAAGCAATTTAAAGAACAAATGAATGAAGATGAACTATTAAACTGCATGCGCTGTGGTTTTTGCTTACCAACCTGCCCTACTTATATTGAATCAGGCTTTCAAGAATCGCATTCTCCAAGAGGAAGAATTGCGCTCATGAAAGCCGTAGTTGACGGTGTTATTGAGCCTGATGAAGAGGTAGAAAAATCGTTAAACATGTGCCTTGGCTGTAGAGCCTGTGAGCCTGTATGTCCTTCTGGAGTCAACTATGGACATTTACTTGAAGAAGCAAGAGATATTATCAATCAAAATAAAAAGCACTCTATTCCTGTAAAAACGATTCGAAAAGTGGTATTTGAAGGCCTGTTTCCTCATCAAAACCGCATGCAAAACGCGACAGGGTTACTTAGCTTTTATCAGCGTTCTGGCCTTCAACGCATTGTTCGCTCTACCGGAATACTAAAGCTTCTTCCAGACAACCTAGCGTTAATGGAAACAGTATTACCAACTGTTCCTCCTTTAAAGGAAATGAAAAATCGACCTACCCATTTGCTTTCAAAAGTTGAAACAAAAAAACGAGTGGCCTTTTTTTCTGGTTGCTTGATGGATACCATGTTTATGAAAACAAATGATGCTACAATGAAGCTACTTCAGCTTGCGGGTTGTGAAATTGTGATTCCTAAAAATCAAGCTTGCTGCGGGGCTTTACATGGTCACAGCGGTGAAAAAGACGGAGCGAAACAGCTTGCGAAGCGCAATATTCAAGCCTTTGAAGATTTAAAAATAGATTATATTATCACAAATGCAGGAGGCTGTGGTGCTTTTTTAATCGATTATGATCACCTGTTAAAAGATGATGTTAACTGGGCTGAGCGCGCTCAAGCGTTCTCTAAAAAGCTGAAGGATATAAGCAGTATTCTTGTCGATCTGGAATTTTTCAACATGAAACTTTCACTGCCTCAACAAGTGATTACGTATCAAGATTCTTGTCACTTGCGCAACGTCATGAAAACATCAAGTGAACCTAGAAAGCTTTTAAAAGCCATTGCTAACGTAGAATATAGGGAAATGAAAAATGCAGATAGCTGCTGCGGATCAGCTGGTATCTATAACATCGTTGAATCTGAAATGTCCATGCAAATCCTCGATACAAAAATGAAAAATGCTGTGGCTACACAAGCTACAACGATTGTGACAGCTAATCCAGGCTGCCTTCTTCAAATGAAGTTAGGAATTGAAAGGGAAGGATTATCCTCGAAAGTAAGAGCTGTTCATCTCGTGGATTTACTACTTGAAGCCGTGCAAGAATAACCCTAAAAAAGGAGCTCTACAACCAGAGCTCCTTTTGCTATTTCTGTTATTTCCACCACGTATCAAACATAGTTGCCGGAAGCTGGCGCTTATGCTCAGTCATTCGATAGCGCTTCTCAATCTTTTCAGCTACTTCTGGCGCCACTTCTTTTCCTTCTAAATAATCATCCAGCTCATCATATTTAATGCCTAATTCCGTTTCGTCTGCTTGGCCTGGCTTGTTATCCAATAAGTCTGCAGTTGGAACTTTTTCATATAAGCGCTTATCTGCACCTAGTTCTTTTAGTAATTCTTTTCCTTGGCGCTTTGTTAATCCAGATAACGGTAGGACGTCCGCTCCACCGTCTCCATACTTCGTGAAAAATCCTGTGACTGCTTCAGCAGCATGATCTGTACCTATTACCAATAGTCCATGTTCCCCGCCAATTGCGTACTGCGCAATCATACGAACACGTGCTTTCACATTTCCTTTATGAAAGTCTCCCAATTCATGACCAGCTGCTTCATTAAAAGTTTGAGAAAATGACGTAACTGTTTTTTCAATGTTAAATGTAATCGTTTCATCAGGCTTAATAAAATCCAATGACGCTTGCGCATCGTCTTCGTCTTTTTGAACTCCATACGGCAAACGAACCGCGATGAATTTTGCTTCATAACCTTCTTTACGAAGTTCTTCAACTGCAAGCTGAGCAAGCCTTCCTGCTAAGCTTGAGTCTTGACCTCCACTAATCCCTAACACAAGCCCCTTCGCGTGAGCTGTTTTTACATATGTTTTTAAAAAATCAACGCGTTTACGAACCTCTTCTGATGAAGTGATTGTTGGAGAAACGTTTAACTCTTTCATAATTTGCTGTTGAATTGTCATAATAAGCTCCTTTCAATTTCTCACTTTATCTTTTATATAAATGATGATTCTTAATATAGTCATAGCATGCGTCTGGTAGTAAATAGCGAGGTTCTCCACCTCTGGCGAATTCCTCTCTGATATAAGTAGAGCTAATTTCCATAGCTAATCCTTTATCTAAGAGCTGAAAGCGACCATCATCATAATTTCGTAAAAGTGGTGAGCGACTAATTGCTTGTAACATGTCAATGCCATTTCGAGCCATGACAATAAACTGATTTTCGCTGACAAGTTCTTCTGACATTTTCCATTTACCACCCGCAATATCAACCAGTAAGTCTGCACCCATGATGAAATAGAGATTTGCTTTTGGCAAAAGCTTTTTGAAATAATCCATTGTGTAGTATGTGTAATGATAACCTGGCAATACATTTAATTCATGAGTATCTAATAAAAATTTAGGATTAGTTGAAATAGCTTTTTGAATCATGGCAACGCGATGTTCATCGGTTATTTGCAAGCGTTTATCTGTACGTTTATTAGAAGATGGAAGAAAGATAATATAATCTAGCTTTTTACGATGAGCTACGGTTGATGCGGTCCACAAGTGCACATTAGTAATTGGATCAAAGGATGAACCGTATATTCCAATCTTTATTCCCGGTGAAGTAAGCTGATTGAGTTGCTTCGTATCATTTAACTGTTTCAGTTCGTTCCACTTATTTTCTTCCATCTTCAGTATCCCCTTTTACGCTTGATTTAATTTGGATGAGACTTTTTTACGCACTTCATTTATTTGACGTGCTTTGTTTTCCCAGCATTTCTCACTTAAATCAACTGGGTATTCCTCTGGATTTCGCGTTCGTTTATACTCATCCCAAAGCAACCCTAAGTTATCTTCTGCATACTGTTGGATCGTCTGTAAGTTTGGCGTTTGATACACAAGCTCTCCACTTTTGTATATATCTTGATGAAGTTCTTTTGCTTCAAAGTTTGTCACAAATTTACTAATAAATGTATGCACTGGGTGGAACATTTTTAATCGTTCTTCACTTTGTGGATCTTCACCTTCAAGGGTAATGTAGTCACCTTCTGATTTGCCGTTCAGCTTATTGATGATACGATATACGCGCTTTAAGCCTGGTGTACTTACTTTTTCAGGGTTAGCGCTAATTTTAATTGTATCAACCATCTCACCGTTTTCTCCTTCAATAGATACGAGCTTGTATACAGCACCTAATGCAGGTTGGTCATATGCCGTAATAAGCTTTGTGCCAACACCCCACATATCGATTTGAGCACCTTGAGACTTCAAGTGCATAATAGTGTCTTCATCGAGATCATTTGAAGCCACAATTTTTGTATCAACAAATCCCGCTTCATCTAAAAGCTGACGTGCTTTTTTAGAAAGATATGTTAAATCTCCGCTATCTAATCGAATCGCTCGAAAGTTTATTTTATCTCCTAATTCTTTTGCAACTTTAATAGCATTTGGCACGCCTGATTTTAAGGTATCATACGTATCAACTAAGAATACGCAGTCTTTATGGCGGCGCGCGTATTTGTGAAACGCTACGTACTCATCTTTATAAGCTTGAACCATTGAGTGAGCATGGGTTCCTGCTACTGGGATACCAAATTTTTTCCCAGCTCTCACGTTTGATGTTGCCTGAAATCCACCGATATATGCCGCTCTTGTTCCCCAGATTGCTGCATCCATTTCCTGAGCGCGGCGAGTACCGAATTCCATTGCTACTTGATCTCCAACTACATGCTTAATGCGAGAAGCTTTTGTAGCAATTAGCGTTTGGTAATTAACAATGTTTAAAATAGCCGTTTCAACAAGCTGGGCTTCAATTAACGGGGCTTCAATTCGTAAAATGGGCTCATTTTGAAACACAAGCTCCCCTTCTACCATTGAACGAATATTTCCTGTAAAGCGTAGCTCTTTTAAAAAGTCTAAGTAGTCTTCTTTAAACCCTACTTCTTCACGTAAATACGTAATGTCTGATTCTGAAAAACGAAAGCTTTCAATATAGTTTATAATGCGTTCTAATCCCGCAAATACTGCATAGCCGTTTCCAAATGGAAGCTTGCGAAAGAACACCTCAAACACTGATTTTTTGTTATGAATACCATCTTCCCAATACGTTTCACCCATATTAATTTGATACAAATCCGTATGCAGCATAACGCTATCATCTTTATACACAGTCATTCTATTTTCCTCCAAATAATCAATCCACAACTTATTTAATAACCGTTGCGTTTAATGAATTCTTAAAATGAGTTAACGCCCATTCATGCCCTACTTGGTTAAAACTTGCAACCGCTTTTTCATACACGGTGATACTAAATCCTTTATTATACGCGTCTACAGCAGTATGCAAAACGCAAATATCGGTGCATACGCCTACTAGATGTACCTCAGTAATTCCTCTTTCCCGAAGCTTCATTTCCAAATTTGTGCCTGCAAAAGCACTGTATCTTGTTTTATCCATCCAGTAAGTGTTTTGGTTTTCTTTGTACGTATCATATACCTCTTGTAACGTACCGTATAAACTTCTTCCCTTTGTACCTTTAATATTATGTGGCGGATATAGTTTGGTTTCAGGATGGTATTGATCCTTTTCTTCGTGCAAATCAATTGCAAATACCACATAGTCACCGTTATCGATAAATTGCTTAGTTAAGCTAACTATTTCTGATTCAATTTGCTGTCCAGGCTCTCCACAAGTTAAAGCTCCTTTATCGTCTACAAAATCATTCGTGTAATCGATGTTTAAAAGTGCTTTCATTACTTTTCCCCCTTATCATTAATTAACAATAAACAAATTGTTTATTAATTAATATCTAGCTGTGTAGATAGATGTAGCAAAATCTGCATCAATAAACCGATATAGCTTTGTTGGCTTTTTAGATGTTCTAGTCGTTGTTTGTCCTTCTACTTCTTCAATAAAAGGCAGCATTCGAATCTTACGCGCAAATGCTTGATCACTCCTAATTGCCGGATTATCCGTAATTGTAAGCAATACAGCCTGAAGCTCGGAATACGTAAACATTTTAGGTAAAAATTTTTGTGCAACCGTCGTCTGAAGGAGATCTTTTTTAATTTCAGCAATTCCATCTTGAATAATTTGAGCATGATCAAATGCCAGTGGTAGTGAAAAAACTTCTTCTAAATCAAAAAGTTCAACGTTTGCTGCATCATCATTTGCTTGTCTTTTAGCTAACATTTCTTCTGGTACAATGGCATAGTGAGCATTTGAAATAACCCATCCCCGTGCGTCTCTCCCAGGTTTATCATAGACTCCATACTGCTTCATATGAATACCAGCTACACCTGTTTCTTCTTCTAGTTCACGCTTAGCTGCTTCATAAGCGGATTCAGCAGGGTGCACAAATCCACCTGGAAGCGCCCATTTGCCTGCTTCTATATTTTGTTCACCTTCAGCATTTAAAATTGCTCGTTGAATCAACATTAGTTTTAGCACCATTTTTGGTGGCTTATATGCTTCTTTTTCAGTAGCTACAATCGTAAACACAGCAATATCTGCCGTATATCCGTATGGCTTTGGATATTCTTTTTTTACATTTTTTTGATCATGATTTAACATTGCTCTATCTCCTGATTAGTTTTATAATTAACAATTTGATTAATGTTAATTATACGTACTTTTTTTATAATGTCAACAAAAAGAAGTGAATTTATGCTTGGATAATAAAAAAAGCACCGTCGTATAGGACGACGATGCTTCTTTATTCGTTATCTTGCAGCTAATCCGACAGTAAAGCATTTGTCTTTCACCCACTCAATGACATACTCAATTGTTGGACAATAGATAAACAAATGACAATCTTGCAGTTTTGTCACCACTGTTAAAGCTTCTTTCAAATTCACTCGCACAGCCGGAATACGATAATCTTTTGAAAATAAAATAACGTGTTCATCATAAATTTTCATTGTTTGTAGCCATTGAATAACCTGCTGAACCTGCTGACATTTTTCTTTAATTAGCACTCGTTTCCAATCAATGGTATTCGTTTTTGTAAAGGGGAATTGCCCCACTAATTTTTCAAAATAAATGCTCGACTGTTTACTTGTCAAAACATCGACTCTATTTCCTAATTCTTCAATTAATTTTTTAAATGGTTTCATTGTATACCTCCATCCACTCATCTTACTCTGTCTGAAAACCGACATTTTCAGAAAATATCTAAATTTAACTGTACCATAAATTCCACAGATTCACTTTGATGAGATAGAATGATATTTATGGAATTTTTTTATTTAAAGTAGATATATGGACCTAAAACAAAACCATTTAAAAAGAAACCTTCTCTACACCATTAAAGTTCGCTATTCCATTACTTTCATTTGCTTTTCCAACAGTCTGTTAAACAACAACCCTTTGTCAGCCGCTAGACTTTTAAACTCTCCCTGCTGAATAACTTGTCCTTCTTGAAGTACAAGTACTTGATCGGCGTTGCGAATTGTAGATAATCGATGAGCAATTACAACAATAGTCATTCTGCCTTTTAAACTATCTAAAGCCCGCTGAATTTTATACTCATTTTCCGTATCTAACGCACTGGTGGCCTCATCTAACACAAGAATTTTTGGTTTTTTTAAAATAGCTCTTGCTAGCACTAAACGCTGTCGTTCACCACCAGACAGCTTTATTCCTCTGTCTCCTATTAACGTATCTAAACCGCTTGGTAGATTTTCTACGAAATCAGCAGCTAAGGAAAACTGAAGAGCTTCCCACATTCTTTCTTCTGTAGCGTTAGGATCTACTAATAATAAGTTCTCTCTAATGCTCGCATTAAATAAAACTGGATCTTGCGGCACATAGCTAATCAACTGTCGAAATGCCATTATGTTAGTAGCACTTAAAGGAACACCATCTATAAATACGGCTCCTTTTTGAGGTTGATTTAACCCCATTATAATATCAATCAATGTACTTTTCCCAGCACCCGATCTTCCTACTAGCGCCGTCATTTGATGAACTGGAATGACAAGATTGATATTTTGTAATGCGTAGGCTTCTCCGTCTTCGTTGTAACGAAAATGGATATTTCGACAAGCGATTTCTCGTTTAAATACGAGCTGAGTACTTTGCGACTGTCTATTACCGTACTCTTGCGCTTCTCTACATTCCTCCTGTAAAAGTTTAATCGCTTCAAAAGATGGAAACGACTTCGCAATTTGTTCTAACTCCCCTTGTATACCCGCTACCTTTGGCCAAAGCCTTGAAAAAATTAAAATAATGAGCATTAGCTGGCTTGCTTGGGCCTGGAACAACTTAATCGCAACAAAGATAAAGAGAGCAATAAAAATGGAGGAAGCTACTTTATAGTAAAATTGAGACGTCATCTTCATCTTTGTATATTCCAGCTGCTCACTTTGCATTTGTTTCGTAATAGATGAGTGCCATTCTACCCTCGAAGCTTCTAATGTATTGCTCTTGATATCTTTAATACCATTAATTTGATCAGTCAACCCTGCTACGTAGTCTCTGCCCAATGTGAAATTTCGCTTTCCTAATGACAATGACTTTCTCAAAAAGGTTCGATTGAAAAAGAGCAAAATCGCACCGCATAATAATACAAATAGCGTAATAACAGGTGAGAGCAATAAAGCTAACATAATTTGAATACACGTAAACACTAAAGAAGTCATAAACTGCAAAAGTGCGTGAGTGCCTCCACTGACTCTAGCCACTTCCGTTTGTAATAAATGAATAAGATCTGATTTTCTTTTTCTTAAAAAAAAGCTCCAATTAGCATGTAGAACGCTCTCATATGTTTGCAGGCGCATCTGTCGAAAAAAACCCTGCTGTATCATCGCATTTTTAATAGAGACATGCCTGTACAAAAAGTACTGAACAAAAGCAATCAATACGAATACTACTAAAATAAGCGAAAGACTAAGCTGATTCGGTACATATGTAAACAACTCAAAGAATTTCATCCCCGATTCATTTACCTTACTAAAATCAACGATTCCACTCATAGTAAGCATTGGAACTAACAATAAAATAGCTACTCCTTCAAGTAAACTAATGGCTACCATAGCCAATAAATTTAAATAAAGAGCCTTTCCAGCATATGAGTGAATTTGTTTCAAGAAATAAAAAACATAATTCATAAATCGACTACACCTCCTAGGAAAATACTTGCTTCCTAGTTTTGCGCCATGCCCATAATACAGGTCGCAAAGGAAAATAGAAAAAATGTAAATAGCTTGGTAAAGGGAGCGTTTCAGCATCCTCTGGATAAGGATATAAAAAGCTAAGCAAGAACCATGCTTTTTGTTGAGTTGACATCAGCGAAAACAAATGACGAGAGTGATAAGCGGAAATGTCTTCGGCTAAAGGCTCCGTATGAAGATTAATCATTTGTTCTAAATAATAAAAGGCTCCTTGTGCTAAGCGTTTTGCCTTTTTTGTTATAAAAAACTTGTGTGCTCCTTCGGGGATGGACGACTGAAAACATGCTTTTACTAGCAAAAGCGCCTGCCCACCGACATGGTAATTAGAATGTTTTTTAAACAGATTATATACCAGCTTCCATTCTATATCCTGATTTAAAATTTGATGAATATCTGCTAACCAGCGCAGTCTTGACCAGCCGTGCCGAGCTCCATGAGAGATTAAAAACACAGTTAGATCTTCTTGTCCTAAAAAATACACAGGCGAACTTGTTACGGTGCTTAGCCTTTTGCGACTCCATAATTCTTTAAACTGTGGCTCACTGCTTGGGCCTGGATTTAACCGCCAATGAATCTCAAGCTTAATGCGCTTTATAGGATGAAAGTAGGTTACGTGATGATGTCTCCACTTCCAGTCACCCAAGACCGTTTGGATATAATCATCTTTTTCATATCCAAGACTAACAAGCAGCTCTTCAGCTTTCTGTAGATGCTCTATTGAAATTAAAAAATCTAAGTCACTCGATGTCCGAAGCGATAAATTCTGATAAAGATGTTCTGCGATAACAGGACCTTTTAAGAACAAAGTTGGAATATTCTCACCTAAGAATAAGGTACTGACTGCTTCCATTTCACCACTTAAATAAAGCATTTTAATCGTATTATGCTCATATTGTGCTTTTAGTTTTTCTGAAACTGCTTTTGGGATTTTTAATTTCTTATTTTCATTGAGCTTTACATGCAGCAAAGGGTATACCCGATGATGCATTGCTAACTTAAAAAAATGATTCCAATCGATTGACCGTGTATAATTAACCCAAGATTCTTCACTTTGATCGTCGTGCTGGTTCCTTAACAACTCTAAAATAAGCTTAAGTTCCTGCGGAATATTTGTTAATGGTAACGTCTGGTTCATCCTGTTCTCCTTTTCGTGGGATGCTTTGCAAACTTTGCAATGACGGTATAGCGCTCTTTTCCTTCAACACCTGATACATAAAAGCTCCCACTTCGTAACCACGCGTGAGCTACTAGCTGGTGATCCTCATCTTTAGCCGTTCCTAAATAAAGTGTGCTTTCAATATTTCTTTTTTCCAGCATCTTCATCCCAGCTAGCGCTTTAACCAAGCATTGACTTTCCCAAAAAGTGTAGCCGCTCATTGCGTAAAGCGCGTCTGAAACGTTTTGAAGCGTTTGTTTATGAGCTGCCTCTGTTTCAAAAGAAGTTTCATTCATCTGTAAATGAAGCGATGATGCCACTTTTTCAAATGACTTTTCTTTCATCAAGCGTGCCCATGCTAAATACACAAAAGCTTCAATAAATAAACGCTTTTTTTGACGCTCCAATTCTATAAATCGCCTGCACCTACTCCAAATTTTCATGATGGCCCCCTGCTAGTTATTTATTAGGTGCGTCTTGGATTAAAAGTAAGCCTTCAGCTTTTAGAGAGGTTAAAAAGTGCATGACCTGCTGCTCACAAACGTCTTTTTCGACTTCATACTTTTCTGTTAAGCGTAAGATTAGGTTGCTCACTGTCATCGGTTGCTTTAATTCTTCCCAAATATCACCACCAACTTCACCTAGATTGTAATATTTGCTGTTTTGAATGCTTAGCATAACTTTCTCTCCACCCATATCACTTACAATCTGTCCTTTTGCTTGTGCAACAAGTTGGCTTTTTTCAATCACTTGGCTATTTATCATTTTTCTTCTCTCCTTCATGAATTTTATGTAGAATACTTTCTACTAACTCACTTGCTGTAAAGCGATTAATAGGTCGTTTTAGCTGATACATACCGATTTGGTTAGCGACGGATACTGTGGTTTGAAAATGCCAATCATACAGATTAAACGATTCCATTAAAAAACGACGATACGTATGATTAAACAGCATTTGGAGCTTTTCTATACCCGCTACTTCGTTTATTTCTATTTCCTCTTGATTGCTTTTTACCAACTCTACTACGCCTGCTAGCGGAACTGGACAATTAGCAAACTGAGAAGTAACTGGAATCGAAAACTTTGTTTCACGCTGGACAATCGGGCGATATATGGTAGCGTTCATACCAAAATGACTTAAGCTTTCTTGCCATAGCTTTTGCTGTGGATAAGCAGGAATCACAACTGGCTGGTTATTCTGCAAAGGCAGGGCAATCACATCATCTGTTAGCAGCTCGTATCCTTTTTGTAAAAAAGCTGACGCTAGCGTAGATTTACCCGCGCCTGATTTCCCAACAATTCCGTACGCTTTTCCATTAATAACAACTGCACTTCCGTGTAAAGGCAGGATTTTTCGCTGCAATAATAGTGCACCCATGCAAGAACCAAGCACATACAGCCTGATTTGATCTTCATTTGAGTTTTTCATAGGACATATGCTAATCTCATTGCCATTTTTTACATCAAAAATGGCTACATCAGGGACTTTAAAAAAGAATCGATTTGCTTCAACATGAAAATATTGATCTTCACGGCATGTTTGATTCCATAAAAGCTCCAACTCTTTTATTTGCACGGTTACTTCCTCTTCGCTTTTTCCTAAATCGACCGCTATCAGTTCCGGGATCTTCATTTCACTAGCAATTAATAATCCAAACGCTTGATACCTTACTTTTGTTTGAATATCTAACAATCATCACGCCTCCTCTATTTAAAAACACTTTTGTTCATTATAAAGAACAACCAGTGAAAAAGATACGTTCATTAGTTGAAAGATACCCTTATACTGATAAAGTGCGTACAAGGGCAGTCCATCAATTAAATCATCTATTTAGCTATGGTGAATCACTTCATCAACATCAGGCTGCACTGCATCCGGTGTTTTAATTCCAGGCCCTGCCATCGTCATTTTAACTTCTACTACCTCTAATACTGGTAATTCCCACTGTTTTTTCATTCGTTCACCCCCTTTCAATTCATTTTTTTCATAAACCGATAAAAAATTAGGCTACGCATAAGCAATCGAAAGCGAAGGTCGAAAATCAATTCAGGCTTCGGGATAGTACCAATCGTCTTTTTAGCTTCTTTTAAAGAAGCCATATCAAGATAACAAGCCATTTGTTCATCAGAAATTAAAGCTTCAACTTCCTGTAGAAAACTTGGCCATGCTTGAACCATACGTAAAGTCCCGTCAGCGCCTTGCACACCTTTCACCTTTTGATTCATACGAATGTTATCCGGAAGCATCCCTTTTGTAGCTCTTCTAATCAGCGATCTGTCAACTCCATCTTGTACGTATTGAGATTCTGGGACGGATAAGCAAAAACGAATCACGCGCAAATCGTTGGTCGGGTCTCGATCCCACACACCATACCGTACAGATAGTTTAGAGCCATATGTACCAGTAATATTCCAATAATAAGGGTGTTCAAATTGTTTCTCTTTCACTTCATATACGCTGGTTATAGCATTTCCTGTTAAATCAATTTGGTGCTTCTTCAGCTTTTTATATACGTCTTGCTTTCGAGCAAAGTTGGGATTAACCATTTGTGGAAATTGACTTTCTTGCTTTCGGTACGACGACAAATGTAGTAGTGGAAAAGCTTTTCTACGGACAAAATGAAAAACCCTTGAGCGAGTAACGCCGATGTTTTGACTATACAGTTTCATCTCGTGAGACAGCTTTTTCAAAGATAACTTCTTCAAAAGAGATGCCTGGTAGTCAAGCGCATGCCCCCAAGAAATTGTCCAGTTTCCTCTTTGACCATTTAACAAAATACCTATATTCTGTCGCGCAGCTTCCTCATAAATTCCTTTAAGCCAAAACGTGTTCTCAAAAAATTTGTAGGGCATTTCTAATAAGTTAATCCAATCATCGATTTCCGTAAATGGATTTCGCTCTTTAAAATCTAGATAAGTATCTTCTATATTCCCTAAATATTGGACAGTTGATTTTATAAATTTTTTCTCATTAGCTATTCTATATTTTGGCGTCCAATCAACGAAATCTTGAATAGGTACATAGCTAAAGGTGCGAAGTTTTTCCTCTCGATTTCGTAAAGCTTTCGCAGCGAAGCTAACAACTGACCCTGAATCCAATCCCCCGCTTAAATGTGCACCAATTGCTTTATGCGTACGAATTCTTGAGCTAATAGCTACTTGAAAAACTTCTTTAAATGCTTCTTCATATTCCTCGTTTGTTTTCAATAGCAAGTCTTGTTGCTGAATAAATGCATAGCGTGTTAGCGTTACGCGTCCGCTTTTGACGATGATTTGATAACCAGGAGACAGCTGCTTGATCTGTTCGTATACCGTTGAAGATGTATCAACGGACTCAAAGTTCCACGGAATTGTTAAGAATTCTGCTATCCACTCTTCATTTCTTTTTGACCTCACGAATGGCAGATGTAACAGCGGGCGAACAAGGGTAGAAAATGCGAATGTTTCGTAACCATGATGATAATAAAGTGTACGAGCTCCTGAGAAGTCTCTTGCCCCAAACAACTGGTTTTCGCTTTCATCCCAAATCATAAAAGCAAAGTCACCAATTAAATAACTTGGACAGCTACTATTCCAGCGCTCATATGCAAGTAAGATTAGCTCCGTATCAGAAATGTCTCCCCAAGCGTTTTTATCAACACCTAGCTTTAAAAAAAGCTCTTCACGATTGTCAATGATAGCATCCGCTGTGATAACAAGCTTTTTCTCTAAATTATAAAATGGGATAGGTTGAGAAATAGATTCAGGCGTAATCCATTGATTATGACAACCCAAAAACAAACCTTTTTGACGCCAAACCTGAATATCATCGGCTGGGTATGATTGAAATGAACGCATTACCCGGTTTATTTCTTCGGTTGATACTTCTCTTGAATTAAAATGGTATATACCAGCAATTGCACTCACTTCTCTACTCCCCACTTTTCTATTCTTAATAAAGAACACATAATTAAAAAATATATCTCATTTTTGTTCTTTATAAAGAACTTTACTATACTTCTTTCTTCATTGCAATACTGTTTCTTCCAGTTTTGTCGTCAATTATTGACCTCTACTAAAACCTTTTTGGAAAGAAAAACGAGAACGACTAGCCGCTAAGCTGTTTACTACTAACTTCTTAAAATAAGAAAACTCCGGTGTACGATGAAAAAGTGCCCAATAGAAACCATTAATAATAACTAAATTAAGCACACAATTGGATAAAAATAACAGAATACTATCTGAACCTTTAAGACTAGACGTCACCAAATGCGTTACGAACAAAGGAATTAAAGCAAATAGTAAATACTTAAAATAGAGCTGGAAGTATTGGCGTAAAGGCTTATGAAATACATATTTATATACCATTTTTGGTTTAACCCAAAAGATAACCGCTATGTTGCTGATGAGCGTTCCTAAAAAAACACCTGATAAACCCATCACTTTTACCAGCACAAGTGACGCAACGATATTCACAGCACCTTCAATTAAAGGAGCATATCGATCTTGATAAAATATTCCACCCGCTTCTTTAAATCGATCTACCGACCCTCGCATTAAAAAAATATACAAATTTACTAATATGAGGCCAATCGTTAGTGAGTCTAATAGCTGTTCTTCATTAAGCCATATCAAAATAAACGAATTAATCGTATTCCACAGTGAAATAACCATACATGACACCAACCAAAAGCTTATAAAAAATAAACGTTGATGAACGACAAACGCATTTTCTCGATTATTTTCTGTGAGCAGCTGGCCAATGCTTGCTGTTATACCTGATAAGCCGTTTAGTATGGTAGCTTGAAACGCACTAATAATCATATAGTAATTATTAAACACTCCTACTACTCCTAGGTTAATATAGTAAGCCATGATGATATTATCTGTACTAAACACCAAGATACCGCCAATTTTATGAAAGAACATGGCTTTCATATTCTTCGTTAACTCTCTTTTTTCTGAAGGTTCTATTTCTCCCTTTGCCTCAAATACCCAAGCAAACTTTTTATGAATTAAGCGATTTAATATATAATAAAAGAGAAGGTTAATAACGAGCTGAATAATCAAGAAAGCATATAAGCTTGGATATAGTTTTAATAACACAAACTGTAAAGCAAAGGTCCCCAGCTTAGCTAAGGTCATGCTCACAGCTATTCGATATTCTTCTTGTGCTACAATGAGCAAACTAAATTTATATGAAAAAAAATAGGTGATAACGCTATTCGCTAAAAATAAAAGAAAGTATATTCTTGCGTCCATTATATTCAAATTTCCTTTTATAAACAGCGGTAAAAACGGTAGCATACATATACCTACGCCCAATATAATTGCACCAATTATTTTATAAAATTTAGCATAATAATTAAGGTATCCTTTAATCTTGATTGTATTTCTTTCAGCAAATGGTTGATATAAAGCATATACAATTGCACTACCAATACCTAATTCTAGAATTGATAGCATCCCAATCATGCTAGTATATAGCGCAGTAAGCCCTAGTAGTTCGTTACCTAAAGCATCAATAAAAGCTTTTCTCACTATAAAGGCGGGAAATAATAGTAGAATAAAAGATAATACGTTCATCACCGCATTTAAGGTTGCTTTTTGTACTCTCATTTCATCTTCCACCTTTATTTTGCGGCCTCAAGTAAGGAATACACCTTGAAGATTTCAGCTTCTGTCCCTACTTGTTCATGGCTCAGCTTTTCACAGACAGACTTTTTTAATTCACTATCACAAATCATTTCTTGAATACCTTTAGCCAAACTGACAGCGTTCATTTTTACAATTAATCCATTCTCTCGATCTCTAAGCTGATTATAGACAATCGGAAAATTAGTAGCGACAATCGGCTTTTTCAATAGCCTCGCTTCCGCCATAGCTAAACCATAGCCTTCTAATTTAGAAGGTTGCACGTAGATATCCGCCTGATGTAAAAAAGGATAGGGATTTTGATATGTGCCTAAAAAAACAAATACACCTTCTAAGTGGTAGGCGGCTACTTTTTGCTTTAGGTTCTGTTCTAGTGAGCCTTCACCAATTGCGTACCACTTTATATTGAAGCCTTGCTTTTTTAATCTATAGCACGCTTCAATGGCAAGATCATAGCCCTTTTGCTCAACAAGTCGCCCTATTGTCAATATTCTTATGCCATCGAACAAATCAGTAAACCCTCCTTTTTTTATTGCCATCTCATAAATGAGCGCAGGAGAGATAATATCATAAATGACTTCCACTTTTTTTGCTATGCTTGGTAGCTCAGTCGTCAACACTTCTTTACATGAATCCGAAACAGCAATAATATGGTGAAATTGATTATAGTAATACACATCAAATTTTTTATGATGACGAATTAATTTGTAGTCAGTATTTACCCAGGCAAGTTTTTTAGCTGCCTGTACTTTCTCTGCTACAAAATAAGTTGGCATTCCTTGACTATATGCAATCGCTACGTCATATCTTTGTTCTAGCGGTTCCATTCCTCTATTCGCCCATGTCCATAAAATTTGAGAGGAGTGCATTGTTTTCTTTTTTAAAGGGTTACGCAAAGCAAGCGATGCGAACGTTCTAAAATAGAGTGATTTAAACTCTTTTTCTTTTACTAAATCTACTCGCTTTTTAGCTTGCTTTTTCATATACGCAGGCTGCGGTAAAATAGTAACTTCCTTTGGAAGCATATTTAAATAGAGCCCCTCAATTGAAAATAATAGTAAATCTACTTTATATTTTTGATAATTAAAACAAGCTAATAGTGAGATTAGGCTTTTTTCGGCCCCTCCACTATTTAAAGAGTCTATTACAATTAGGATCCGTTTTTTCATTTAGTTTGCCTCACTTTTCACACGTCTTCTATTTAAGAATACGGCAACCTAGTTCATTAACTCATAAAGCTTCTCTAATTCTTTCTCATTGTGATAGTTTATACTTTTACACTTAGAAGTTAGCTGACTCCTCAAACCCGAGTTATGTAGCATTTCTTCAATTCCACTTGCTATTCCTTCTATAGAAGCTTCACATATAACGCCGTCTTCATAGCTCTTCACCTGACTCACAGCCGTTGGGTAGTTCGTAATAAGCACCGGCTTTGCAAGGATTTGCGCCTCACATATCGTTACTGCTTTCCCTTCGTACCTGGAAGGCTGCACGTATAGATCGGCTGCTTTTATATACGGATATGGATTCATTTTTTTTCCTACCAGTAGGAAATCATTCTCTAAATTATTTTCTTGGATTAACGATTGAAGCATCTCCTCATCCCCACCATATCCAACCACGTACCAGGCGATATTGCTATGTCCTTTTGCTTTCAAGTATTTGAATGCTTGCACAGCTCGATCAATCCCTTTAGCATGAGAAAGCCTAGCTACCGTGACAATTTTAAATCGATTATCTTTCGCCATTCGAGATTCTAAAGGCTCATTAGCTTGATTTTCAATAAGCTTAGGGGAGCGAATGTTTTCAACCACTGTTGTTTTATCAGCTAAAGAAGGATACTTTCTTAAGAATGCTTGTTTACACTCTTCTGACACCGCTACGATGTGGTTAAACTGTTTCCATACTTTAAGGTCGAGTACCTTATCCGTTTTGATCGTAGAAAAATCAGTATGTATCCACGCAATTTTAATTTTAGCCTGTACTTTTTCTGCTACAAAATCATGTGGCCATAGATAGCTAATTGCTACATCATACTCTTGCTTCAGAGCAGGTAAGAAAGGCAGAGTATACCTCCACATATACTGCATTTGCTTATAGCCACTTTCAGCACTTTTACAGTAAGCTACTCGATACTTAGCTAAAAGTCGAGCTAGCGCAATGGGGAACTGCTTATCTTTTATATTTTGAACAATTGATTTACGAAACGTTTTATATGCTTTTAATTCTGGTAACAGTTTAGCTTTTGATGGTAAGTCCGCAAATAAATCTCCTGTATGACTATGAAGATGAAGATCTACTTCATATGCTTCATAATCAAAATGACCGAGCATACTTAATAAGCTACGCTCCACACCTCCTACTTCCATGTCAAACGAAGAGATTAACATTTTCTTCATGGCTTCACGATCCCTTCGTTATAATGCTACGAATATATGCTAAGTTGTTACCACCAATAAGCTTGACAACTGCTTGCTTTGCCATTCCTTTCGCTTTTTGCCGTGGGGAAAGCCAGCTTTTATAAAAATGGTGGACCGCGTACGTTTCTTCCGTTTGAAGTAGACGACAGTTTATATAATCGTACGGTGAAAAATAACTTTGCGGATAAATAACTGCCATTTCTTCAATATACTGTTGCTCTCCTGTTCTTTTCATTCCCATTTTTTCAAACATTTTTGTCATAACAGCGACGTTTGTCAGCTGGTTGTAGGATCCATCTTTTTGAATAAAGCTTTGCCCATCATAATAATCAAGCATGTTCTTTATAATAGGATGTTCTTTCATAGCACCAAATGTACTTGTCGCGACAAAACTTTTTTCTTCAAAGCCAAAGAAAGACTGATTGATTAACAAATTATCAAAAGATTTAAACAGTTCTACATCTGTGTCTAAATAAATTCCGCCCATGTTATACAACGCTTGCATTCGAACATAATCACTGACAAATGCATACTGCTCTTGTTTATACGCTTCTTTCACGTATTGGTTAGACTCTAACGATGTATTTGATTCATTCCACTCAATGATTTCGTAATCTTTCAAACAATCTCGCCAGCTTTGAATACACTTTTGAACTAATGGAGGCTTTTCTTTATTACCAAACCAGCAGTAATGAATAATCTTAGGGATTGTCTCTTTGGATTTAGCCACCTCTCATAACTCCTTCCTACTATTCTACCAACGTATTTTTCGTTTCCTGCTGCCATTTAATAAACGCAAAAACCCTTTTATACTCTTCTAACTGTTCTTTTTTCACACCTATCTTCTTTAGTTCATCAATAAAATCTAGCCATTCTTGTTCCGGGAGAGAGTCATGTTGAGGTTGTAATTCTAATAACCAATTAAATTCGACGCCCAATACTGCTGCAATCTTCTCAACAACTTGTATAGATGGGTTTTGGTTTACATTTCGTTCAATATTGCTTAAATATGACTTTGAGACATTTGATCTTTCTGCAAGCTCTGACAAAGTTAAGCCTCTTGATTTACGAATCCTATATATATTATCTCCTATCATTATATACATACCTCATACTTTCTCTTATTGACTACACGATTGAATGACTGCTGGTCATCATACTAGTTTGCAATAGCTTAATAACAGCTGTTTGTTCACCTACGGAGAGGTTGGAACCAGATGGTAAACACACTCCTGTATAAAAAAGCGTTTCAGCAATATGCTCGACTTCAGAATGGCTATAGTAAAGGCAGCCTTTAAATAGTGACTGTAAGTGCAAAGGTTTCCATACAGGTCTTGCTTCAATTTTGTTTTTCTTTAAGACATTTATAATTTCTTTAGGCTTTATGTTTAGCTTGTCACAATCAATTGTAAGGGCTGTCAGCCATCGATTGGTGATAGTCTCTCGTAGCTCAGGCATGAACGCAACGCCGTTAATATGAGATAAACGTTTATAATAGCGCTGAAATACTGCTCTCCTAGCTTCAATTCGTTTCTGTAAAACATTTAATTGAGCCAAACCAATTCCAGCCAATATGTTGCTCATCCGGTAATTGTATCCCATCGTGCTATGCTCATAGTGAATCGCTGGATCCCTTGCTTGTGTTGCTAAAAACTTCGCTTTGTTCAATGCTTCTTCATTATTTGAAACAAGCATTCCACCACCTGATGTCGTAATAATTTTGTTGCCGTTAAATGAATAAATACCAAAATCACCGAACGTTCCTGTATACTGGCCTCTATAAGTGGAGCCTAGAGATTCAGCAGCATCTTCAATTACAGGTACCTTATATTTCTGACAAAGTTCCATAATTTCGTTCATCCTTGCACTTTGTCCATACAAATGAACGACAATTACAGCTTTAGGTAACTGATTTATTTGAACAGCTTCTTTCAATGCTCTTTCTAGTGCACGTGGAGACATATTCCATGTATCTGGCTCTGAGTCAATAAAAACCGGTTCTGCTCCTTGATAAAGAATGGGATTAGCACTTGCCACAAATGTTAGAGTTGAGCAAAATACCCGATCTCCTTTTTTAACTTCTAGCAAAGAAAGAGCTAAATGAATGGCAGCAGTACCTGAACTTACTGCTACAGCTCCTTTAGCTCTTACGTATAAGGCTACTTCTTGCTCGAACCGGTCAATATTAGGGCCTACTGGTGCAATCCAATTCGTTTGAAATGCTTGTTGAATATACCTTTGCTCTTCTCCACTCATATGAGGAGGCGATAAATAAATTTGGTACATGGAACTTACTCACCTTCTTTCTGCTTTTATGGAGTTATTATTTTTCACTATTGCTGGCGAGCCCACTGCTATACAATAACTTGGTAAATCTGATGTAACCGTTGAGCCAGCACCAATTATTGACCATGCTCCAATTTTTTTTTGAGGGATAACGGTAGCTCCTGCTCCAATAAATGCGCCTTCACCTATTGTTACTTCACCTGTAATCGTAGCTCGAGGAGCAGCATGTACATAATCTTCTAGTAAACTATCGTGTTCAATGATTGCACCTGAGTTGATAATGCAATGTTTTTTTATCACTGCACCAGCATTAACAACCGCATATGGCATAATAACGGTTCCATTACCAATCTCTGCTGTTTGACTGATAACAGCCGTTGGATGAATAACAGATAAATACTGACTGGGTGAAAGATTTAACAGCTCCATTAACTGTCTTCTTATTGAATTATCTCCAATAGCAATACTAATTTGAAATACATACGCACTCTCCAATTTTTCTATATACGATATAGGTGCATAAATCACTTCATCCTCAAAGAAATTAGTCTGATATTGATCATCTAACACCGCGATAATGATATAGCCGTTTAAGCGAATTATCTCTTGAATAACTTTACTGTGACCTCCGTTACCTATAACAACAACATTCATCCTATATCACATCTTTCGAACCCGTAAATTTATCCGTCGTGACGTGCCCTTGCTTTGAAACCCCTTCTTTTTTTACAACTTTTAAAGCCGTCAGTAGTAATATTTTCAAATCCAAGCCCATCGTTTGGTTTCGAACATACCAAGTATCTAACGCAAGCTTTTCTTCCCAAGAAAGATTGTTCCGACCGTTCACCTGTGCCCATCCTGTTATTCCTGGTCTAACTGAATGACGAGTTTCTTGTTCTTTTGTATAGAGGGTTAAGTATTCCATTAAAAGTGGTCTAGGTCCCACTAAGCTCATGTCCC
Organism: Priestia veravalensis; assembly: GCF_001457055.1. Taxonomy (NCBI): domain Bacteria; kingdom Bacillati; phylum Bacillota; class Bacilli; order Caryophanales; family Bacillaceae; genus Priestia; species Priestia veravalensis. The sequence goes on from NZ_KQ758631.1 coordinate 33,916, forward strand.
CTTTTAAAACATTAACTAATTGGGGAAGTTCATCTAAGCTATATTTCCTTAAAAATAATCCCATTTTGGTTAATCTTATATGGTCAGCTAATAGTTCACCCTCTTCATCTACCGTCGAGTTCATTGTACGAAGTTTGTATACATAAAAAGGTTTCTGCTCTAAGCCAGGACGCTGTTGCTTAAAGAAAATTGGTGAACCTAAGCTAAATTTCACAATCATACAACAAATTAGTAGTATAGGAAATAGCAGAATTAATAAGATAAATGTAACAACAATATCAAGTAAACGCTTCATGTGAACACTTACTCCTTATCTTGTTTACTTTTTGACGTAGCATCTGCTGTCACATTCACGGCTAGTAAACTCTGCTTTAAATCATCGAGTACTTCCGAAAGCGTTAAGTGTGTGGCTACCTGTGCTTTTTTCTCCAATTCAGCTAAAATCCGCCGTAATGTCTGTTCATTTAGTTGCTTAATGTTAGAAGCCATTAAATTCATCCTATTCTGATAAAATTATTTTCTGCACTGATTGAGTGGTGTACCCATTTGGGTTTAATTTCTGCCAATTCCACGTATCTTTACAAATCTCATCAATACCACGAAGCGCAGACCAATTTAATTCTTTTTCCGCTTTCGTTACGTCAGCAAAGCAAATGGCCGTGTCACCACTTCGACGATTCGTTGTACGAAACGGAATATTTTTCTTTGAAGCAAGCTGGAATGCAGCCACTAGTTCCAATACACTATAGCCTTTTCCTGTTCCTAAGTTATACGTATGAATTCCTGTTTGATTCCTCACCTTTTCCATTGCTTTTATATGTCCTATAGCCAAATCTACGACATGAATATAGTCTCGAACTCCCGTACCATCAACCGTCGGATAGTCGTTTCCATAAACATTAAGGTGAGAAAGCCCACCTATTGCTACTTGTGAAAGATATGGCATTAGGTTGCTTGGAATCCCTCGAGGGTCTTCACCGATTAACCCACTCTCATGAGCACCAACAGGGTTAAAATATCTTAGTATTGCAATGCTCCATGAAGCATCTGAGCCATACAAGTCACCTAAAACTTGTTCGATGATCTCCTTCGTTTTTCCATAGGGATTAATCGCTCCTAAGGGGGTTTTTTCTGTAATGGGAACCTGCTTGCTCTTCCCATAAACAGTTGCTGACGAGCTAAATACCATCTTTTTCACCCCGTATTGCTTCATTACATTACATAGTACAAATGTTGAAGTTAAATTGTGCTGATAGTACATCAAAGGTTCCTTTACAGACTCTTCAACAGCTTTGAGACCTGCTAAATGTATAACTGCTTCGATAGGATGTTTTGCAAAGATTTGTTTAAGCTTTTGCTCATCCAGTAGGCTGATACTATATGTAGCGAAAGACTTCTCTGTTAGCTTAGAAACCCTTTTTAATGCTTCAGGATGACTATTTGAAAAATTATCAACTACAATCAGCTCATAGCCTGCATTTAATAGCTCTACGCAGAGGTGACTGCCAATATAACCAGCTCCTCCTGTGACTAAAATAGCCATCTTTTTCCTCCTCCATTCACTTTACTCTTAAACTTTTAAAACCAGTTTAAGAAGTCACTTTTATATATAATATTTAACGTCACCACGTGCTCGTAATAAAAATAAACAAAGTAAAAAGCTAAGATTCCGTAGTAAACGACTTTCTGATCTTTCTCTCGAAATAGCTTGACTAGCCAGGAAATTAAAATTAGCTGATAAAGACCAAAGTAAATGGTAAAGCGAGCAAAGATCCAGTTTTGTGTTGAAACAATCATGAATACAAAGCCAAGAAGCGTCATATTGACGATATAATCACTTTCTGGAAATAATTCTCGCAGCCGCTCTCTCCCTAAATAGGCAATGACTAAAGGTATGGCATTAATCAAAACTCGTAGAAAATTTGCTCCTCCTTCATCAAAGTTTTTGTACTCTGCATACTGGGTATCTTCAATAGCTGAGAACAAGATGTTTATAAATTGGTCAAAGCCAATCACTGCAGTTACAGCTAACAAAACGAGAGCGACTGTAGATTTAGACCATGCTTTTGTCCGAACAACAAAATATAAAGGAAGTAAAATAAATGCGCTTTGATGAAAAAACGAAGCGCATATAACAACTAGAAAATATCCTTTCCATCTACCTTCAATTAGCAGTTTTGTGGCTGTGAAGATAATAGCTGCTGCTAACATTTGCCTAATACCATTCATTGATACTAAAAATAAACCTCCCGTAATGTATACATAAAGGCTTAAATCTAGCATTCTCGAATATTTATAGAGGACGGTTACAACCAAAACATTTGTTATTAAAGCTGTTGAAAAGATGAGAAGCTGTGGATCTTGTGAAAGGTTCTTTAGCTGCATTTGAAACAACCCAAACCCGATGTCTTTTTGACTCATCACATATTGCCACGTAAAATCATTGGATGTGTAAATATCTATATAAGCCAATGTATCGCCGATATTTGATCTCAAACCTGAAATACAAACAAGCGCCATCAGCGCTCCTGTAACAAGAAGCTTATTAGGGCGAATTTCAACAGGTGAACCTGATTCCATTAAAGGTGTAGCTGCATACCGTGAAAAAAAAGACAACAAAAAGACAATAATTAGGTTTAACCATAAAAGAGCCATTTGAAAAGATCCTTTCATTTAAACCAAGTTTTAGGATATAAACATTCTCGTTTTTAACGTAATATAGCCATATAGCGTAATACCAAGTGGGACAGCTAACAGAGTTATTGTTTTAAGAGGTGTCTCCTTTAAAAACTGACCGTTCCGGCTGATGAGGCTGCTTGATACATAATGAACAGCTTGGCGAAATTTAAACAGAGGGCTGGCAAAAGGAAGTTTCATCAACTCTTTTCTGTAAAATGCAAACCCCTGTGGATTCTTTAGATACTGTGATAACATATTTTGAGATGATCCATCGGGAAGATATTCTACACAGCACAAAACTTCGTTCATTAAAAGCAGCTCATAGTCTTTATCAAGCATGTGATACTTATAAGCAAGCCCGACATATTTTTCACCTTCAAACAGTGGATATGGATATCTTTTAGTTAGTTCTGTTCGATATACAAGCTTTTTATCTCCTGTAACGCCGTGCTTATGATAAAGATGAAACAGCGTTGACTGCTTTAATTCTTCAGGAAAAGCCGTTCCGATGATAGTGCCGTTACGGTTTGAATCTAACCCCATAATTCCGCTTACGCTGCTATTTCCGTATCGCTTCCAATGCTGTATAATCTTCTCTACCGCGTCTCTTGGCATGTAATCGTCTGAGTCGATACAGACATTCAGTTCTGTATCTATTAATTCATACGCCTTATTGTGTGCAGCGTGCATGCCTTTATTTTCTTGGAAACAATAGGAGATATCTACATCTCCTTCTTCTTTCCAAACAGCCACTTTTTGACGAGTATCATCCGTGGAGCCATCATCGATAATTAACCAAATAAAGTCTTTGCACGTTTGGACTTTTAAACTTTCATAACAATCGTTCAAACAATATGCCCGATTATATGTTGGCGTAAAAATGGTTATGGTTTTCATCATGGCCCTCCTTCATGCACACCCGATAAAAATGCTCAATTTTTTCAGCTTGATGCTTAATGTTATAGCCTTTTCTATCTAATAAATAAGCCACTTCTTTTCGAGGCAAAGAAGGGTCTATAAAAGATAGAACCCTTTCCCACTCCTTCGCCTTATCTAGTGATAATCGCTGAATAAGACCACATTCCATGTCAACTTCTTCACTGATGTCATCAGAGATGATACAGGGTAGACCACATGCTTGTGCTTCAATCAAGGTTAAGGGTAACCCTTCATGTACTGAAGGAAAAACAAAGCAATCAAACCCTTGCAAGATCTCATGAACATCTGAGCGAACGCCTAATAATCTAACGCTTTGTGCGAGCTCCAGTTCTTTAATTTGCTTTTCAATCTCGCTTTTTAATACTCCCTCTCCAACGAGGACCAGCACGGTATTTTGATTTTTTTGATGAACTTTATGAAATAATTCAAGTAAAAAGCGATGGTTTTTCTGATGGTTAAAGCGACCAACATGTCCCCATACAAGTGTACGTTCATTAACGCCCCACTCTGCACGAGCTTTCTGCCTTGCTTGCTGACAATAGCGGAATCGATCCACGTCAACTCCGTTGTTCAACAGAATGACTTTCCTGTCATGCTTCTGAAATAACCAGCTAGCAGCTGCTTTTGAACAAGCATATAAGTGTGTAGCAGATGGGACAATTCGAGTTCCTGCATACCATTTATAAGTGCGCGCCACTAAACCACCTTCACTTCTCGTATTATGACTATGGGCAATTCGAATTGGAATTTTAGCTTTTTTAGCTGTTTGCAGTACAAAACCACTCATTTTATCTAAATGAGCGTGTACAATTTGATAAGTGTGATGTTGTTGAAAAAATAAGTAGAGTTGCTTTAAATACAAGCGGTGACCAACTTCAGTTACATATGGAATACGGTAGACCTTTCCACCCAGTTCTTTTATTTCTGAATCAAAAACCCCTTCTTTGCATGTTAAAAAATCAAACTGAACTTTAGAACGGTCGATGTTGCGGTACAAATTCATGAGCAACGTTTCTGCTCCACCTCTGTTCATATTAACGACAACATGAAGTACTCTTAATTTGCAATCCACCGTTTCTCTTCCTTTCTCATACATGCTTCGTAGATTGCTCTTTTTCTATCCATTACTTTCTCTAAACTGTAATGATTCATAATTGCGTTTCTCCCTTTCATGCCCATTCTATATTTTAATTCTTGGTTTGTTGCTAGCTCTTCAATATAAGAAGCAAATTCTTGCAGAGTATGAGCAATGAAGCCGTTTTGTCGCTGCTGAATTAGTTCTCTATGTCCTCTATTATCTGTACCTACGATCGGTAACCCACATGCCATGGCTTCCATTACATTGACGGGTAGACCTTCTCTAAAACTTGAAGCAACAGCAACATCGCAAAGCGGCAGTAATTCATTTAAGTCCTTATGGTACCCTAAAAACTCAACGCTTTCTCTTACACCTAATTGTTCAGCTAATAACCTGCAATTTGCTTGTAAAGGTCCCTCTCCTGCAAGCAACAATTTAGCATGTGGTATTCGTATTTTTAACTCTTTCATTAAATGAATAAGGTACTGTTGATTTTTATTGTGATTAAACTCTCCGGCGTAGATTAGTAAAAAATCCTGAGAATGGTAGCCTAGTATTGTTTTATTAAGATTTTTGGACCTTGGCTTGAATTTATCAGTATTAACCCCTACACCTTTTACATGCACTGTTTTATGCGCTTTTAGTTTTGCTTTAGCCAGATGATAATCTTCACTATTAATTGTAATTAAAACATCAGTGTAAGACGAAATTGCTCGCTCAATTGGATAATATACAAGCCAATTTAATAAAGGTGCCCCTTTATAGAAATGAAAGCCGTGCGCTGTATAAAGGACACACGCTTCATACTTTCGAATTTGTAAAGCCGCTAAGCGCCCTAATATGCCACCCATTGGCGTGTGGCAGTGAATAACTTCATATTGATGCTTTTTCATTAGTTTCTTTAACTCTTTATATGCAAGCAGATTCTTCATATGAAAAGGTGAACGCTGAATAGATAACGCATGCTGGTGAGTGACATATGGTAAATCCATTGTTTTAGCCGCTGCAACATGGACTTCCCACCCTTGTTCTTTAAACCACTTTAAATATGGAAGGTGAAACGCATTGAAGTGAAAATCAACTGTCGCACAAAACAATATTTTAGGCATAGACGAGCGTTCCTTTCTACTACAGTAATATTAACTTGATACAGATAATGTCTTATCTACCTTCTTATTTGCTAAATAAATTAACTCGCTGCGCAGTTCATGCTTATTTAATTCATGAGATGTTGCAAGTAATCTCTCAATCTCTTGAAAATAAGGCGAAGATGTTTTGCCTACGTAAATTTTTGGATAAACCTGTTCCTCATGAACTTCTTCTTTTGTCAATAATTCTTCAAATAGTTTTTCTCCTGGACGAATTCCCGTGTATGCAATGTCAATATCATCCAAACTATAACCAGATAAGGTAATTAAATTTTTAGCTAAATCAACAATTCTCACAGGCTTTCCCATATCTAAAACAAATACTTCGCCACCTTTTGCTAATGCTCCAGCTTGAATAACAAGTCGAGACGCTTCTGGAATCGTCATAAAATAGCGAACCATTTCTGGATCTGTAACGGTCACAGGTCCTCCTGCTTCAATTTGCTTCTTAAAAAGAGGAATAACACTCCCTCTGCTTCCAAGCACGTTTCCAAAGCGGACGGCTACAAATGTTGTTGCACTCTGTTCATTCATATATTGAACAATGGATTCAGCTAGTTTTTTTGTTGCTCCCATAACGCTTGTCGGATTTACGGCTTTATCTGATGAAATCATGACAAATGTGTTCACGTGATTATCACTGGCAGCTCTTGCTACGTTTATCGTGCCAATAACATTGTTTTTTACAGCTTCCTCTGGATTATGTTCCATAAGTGGAACATGTTTATGAGCGGCGGCATGATACACGACGTCAGGAGCATAGTGTTTCATCACACGCATCATTTTTTCAGCATCTTGAATATCTGCAATTTCTGTTATAAAAAGCGTTTTCGTAGTGGGGAATTGTTCTTTTAGCTCTACGCTAATCGAATAAATACTGTTTTCTCCGTGTCCCAATAAGATTAATTGCTTAGGCGCAAACCCTGTAATTTGTCTAGCGATTTCAGAACCAATGGATCCACCAGCTCCCGTAATGAGAACCGTTTTATTTGTTACGTACTTGGCCACGCTTTGCATGTCCATATCTACAGGCTCTCTTCCCAACAAGCTCTCTATCTTCACATCTTGAAATTGATTGACTGATACTTTCCCAGTTACCAAATCTTCAAGCATTGGAAGTGTCTGAGTTTTCACTCGTGTTTTAACACAAGCTTTTGATATGCGATGTAACTGCTTTTTTGTTAAAGAAGGAATTGCAATTATGATATTGTCAATTTTTAAATCACTAACGACCCAATCAATGCTGTCCAAGCCTCCTACAACTCTTACACCTAAAATATCAAGGTGTTGCTTGCTTACGTTATCATCAATAAACGCAACAGGATAAAGCTCACTTTGTTTGTTTTTTACTAGCTGTCGCACAACCATGGTGCCGGCAGAGCCTGCGCCTACAATTAGTGTTCGTTTTTTCTTTTGCTTTTCTTTATTTAAAGAATCTAAATAAACACGCCACACAAATCGTGACCCCCCAATAAGCAAAAGATGCAAAAGCCACGTTATTAATAAAAGTCGAACATGAACGGTCTGTATAATCACTTGTTGAAACACACCGGCCAGCATAACTGAGTAAGAAACAGCTTTTAAAATGATAACGAGCTCCCCTACGCTTGCATACTCCCATGATTTATAATATAAGCCCAATTTAATAGCGAACAGATGGTGCCCAAGCAGCAATACTAGTGAACTCATCCATATTTCAGCAGTTACTATATGAAAGTCACTATTAACAAGAAATCTACTAATGAAGATTGTCATGAAAACAATACATGAATCGATGACGATAAATAGTGATAATCTCTGTCTGTGCGTCATGAATTGATCCCTTTCTTTCTGGAATTAATATAATAAAGTTCTTATGTATAAAGTTCACACTATACTTCATACATAAAAACTTTATTTAAACTAAATAGGCATCTAACCTATCCTCACACCACACTTTTGACGACTAGCGTCTAAGGTTTTGTAACCCACAGCACGGTCGAGTGTCTCCATTGATACAGGTAAGTAGACATCACCTCGTTCTTTATAAAGAACATTTGTATACTTATTTTTCATTAATAATCGTTCCTACTAGCTTTGCATGCGCTAAATCTAAAATATTTTTCGCTTCAATCAATTGCTGAGGTTTGATCTTTCCCTGCTTAAGTACAAGTACAACCCCATGACACCGGTTAGCCATTAACCTTGTTTCCGTAAAATCTAATACGGACGGTGAGTCAATAATCACTACATCGTAGCGATTAACAATAATTTGCATAAGTCGAATCATTGTGTCGCTTCCCAAAAGCTCTGCTGGATTATAAGATGGTTTACCGCTCGTTAAAATTTCAAGCTGACCGATGGCGGGCTGATATATAGCCTCTACTAAATCAGCGGTTCTTTCTAGTACATCTGTAAGCCCAACTTTATTAGACAGCTTAAAAATTGTATGGATGAACGGAGAGCGGAGATTGGCATCAATTAATAACACTCTTTGCTTTTGAGCAATAGAAGTCGCTAGATTCGCTGCAATCATTGATTTTCCAGTTCCTTGCTCTGCAGATGTAATTAACAGCAAGTAGTTCTTTTTCTCTTTCATTAAAAATTGAATATTGGTTCTAATTGTTCGAAACTGATCTGAAATTAAAGAGTTTGGATTTGAGTAAGCAATTAGACTTTGTTTTTTAAAAGCGGATGATTGACTTTTTTTACTTAGCATCAGCAGCTTCTCTCCTTACTTCCATTTCTTTCGCTCGTTTTTTATTAATAGATAAATTTTTCTTATTCATACTTGAGATTACGCCGAGAACTGGAACACCGAGAATATCTTCAATCTCACTATGCTTTCGTAGCGTTACATCTAAAGAGTCCAATAAGAATGCCAAACCCACACCAACTGCTAATCCAAACAAAAAGGTAAAAATAATTGTACGACTTTGGGATTCATTGATGGGATAAGGGTTTTCTTTTGCACCGGATAATAGCTGTACATCTTTAAATTTTAAGATGGAAGCAATTTCATTTTTAAAAACGCGAGCCGTTGTATCCGCAATACTTACTGCCCTTTGTGGAGTCGAGTCAACAACTGAGATGCTCACAACTTGAGATTCGTCAATCCTTGTAACTTGTATTTGATTCGCAATCGACTCTGGAGATTTTTGTAGCCTTAACTCTTCTTTTACTTTTTGCATCATGATAGGATCTTTAATCATGACCATTAACGTTTTCATGTATTCACTATCTGTATTAATAATAATTCGTGTTGATGTTTGATAAAGAGGGGAGCTATTTAAGCCGCTGTAGATAACGCCAATCATTGTAGTAATAGCCGTAATGATTAGAATGACCCAGACTCTTTTCTTTAACACATCATAATATTCCTTTAAATTAATTTCTTTGTCACTTTTACCTCTTTGAAAGGTTTGTATATTCTCACTCTTCATGCTAACCACCCTTATTATGCATGTTCAACAATAATATTGTTCTTTATAAAGAACGTGTCAATATAATGTTTTTTTATTTTTTATCATTTATGCTTAGTGGGTGTTCGGTTCTTTCATAATTGACAACAGGATTCCTTCTTGCATCATTTTTTCAATATGAATGATAACTGGAATTAGAGATGTTGTAGGCCCAACCAACTCAGGACCTGTTTGTTCAACCCACGAGTGATATGAAAAGCGAAGCATACGGTACAGCTTCTTTTCAACGAGGGCTATGTAGTACTTAGGCTGATAGATCTTTGCATGATGGTTAAAAATAGAAAAGAAATGACTGAAGTAACCTTGACGCTGATAGTTTAGATGTAAACAAAGTTTATCTATTTCCCAGGATCACTACATGCTGTGGTTTATAAAAAACCAGAAGATGACCTTGCGAACAACGTAACAAGGCCATCTAGCTGTTATTAGCTGTCTAGGTCATTGTTGGAAGAATCTTTTGATGGCTTGTCTTCCCAACCTTTTAATGTCATTTTGACTTCTAACACTTCAACCGTTGGCGTATTCCATTCTTTTTTCATTTTAATCCTCCTTTATATGCTTTTGTTTCATAACTGCTCATGTACCTCATAAACAAGTAAATAAGAGCAAAAAACACATGTGTTCTTTATAAAGAACACATGTGAATCTTATCACTTTAACATTTTATTGTCAATAATCTTTCGTTATTTTCTGAATTTAAACACCATCTCATTTATTTTTTAAGCAGCTTATTGATTAGTGCGCTGCCACTTTTGAAACTCTAAAAACTGCTTAAATTGTTCTTTACTAACTCCGGAATGTGCCGCTTCTTTTGCAAGCTCTACCCATTCTGCGTCTAACTGTGATTCATCTTTATCACCGGTACCATTGATAAGCGTCTCAACATTAACATTTAATACATTCGACACTTTTGTTAAAAACTGAATTGAAGGATTAAGCTGAATGCCACGCTCTACCGATGAAATATAAGATTTAGCTACCCCAGCTCGTGTAGCAAGTTCGGTTAAAGACATTCCTTTTTTTCCTCTTAACTCTCTAATACGCTGACCAATTTCCATTGTCATCACCCTTAACTGTTACTGTTAAGAGCATTATAACATATTTTCTTTTCCATTACTTATTTTCAAAATACCGATTGTGACAACTGCTACAATTCAGTTTATGTTGACGATTTTTTATTTTACAGGCGTTTTCCACCACCGATATAAATCGACGCAGCTACCCACTAACAAACCACTGAATAGACCGAGCGGTAAAACTGCGATTTCTTCGTATACAACCCCTTCAATAAAGAGCCCAGAAATACAGCCAAATAAAACTCCTACAAAGGTATAATGTCCAAATAAACCCGCTTTCACCACGATAAAAACCTCTTTCTAATTTTTAAAAATAAGTCGATAAACTCACTATTAGTATAAATTACTCATTATCGCGTGTATAGCATTTTAAACAGTGATCCTGTTATTTTATAAAAAAACTGCCTCATACAAACAGCTTTTTGTTAGCTAGTTAAAACTTACCTCTTTAATCTTCCAAGTACCACTGGTTGAAGGTTTTTCTAATTTAAAGCTCACTGTTAAGCTTCTTTGACCTTCACCTCTCTCAACTGCAATAGTTGAAACATTTACTGCTCCCTTTACGATTAAGGGCTGTGTTTCTATCACTGATTGAATTTCTTCTTGTTTGTAATGTAATGCTTCAATCTTTTCCACTTTTGAATAGACTTTTTCTAGCTGTTTTTTACCTACCGCTGCTTTCAACAGTATATCATCTCTTTGTTTAACTCCAATTAAGAAAAGCTGAATGAGTTGTTCTGGTGTAGCTGTAGAAACAAATTTCTCAAGATTATCTCCGGCTTTTAACACCATCATTTGATGATCTGGGTCAGCATGATTTCGTTTATGAGTAGTGCTGCCTAAAAAATGAATGCAAAAATGTCCTGGAAATCCGTTATCTAGCGCCCCGGCCCCGTGTGGCATACCATTCATCGATGCAGCTATAAGCTGTTCTTTTACAGGAATCAGAACTGCTTTTCTATTCCAGCTCCAATGATTGTCATAGATGTATTTCATAACGGCTGTATCGGTTCTTGTTAACGGTTGTACATCTGCATGCTTGTTTCCCGCTCGCCGCTGCACGTTAAAGGATAAACCTGTATCCATATCAATTACCGTAAATTTCTTGCCTTTAAGAAGTAAATGTTGGGCTTCTTTCCATGGTATAATTTTACCTTTTTGTACTGCGCCATAATAAGTTAAAGGATGATTTTTTGCTTTTGCACTTGCTTGAGTCGGCGTAATAAGACTTATAAACAATAAAATAATGAAATATTTGTTCATACATAAACCTCTTTCATGTACATTTTAGCTTTATTAATATACGACAGTTTATGTATTTTATGATTGGCACTTAATAACTAAAAGAAACCTTTATTCGGTTACATGAAATTGTTATGCTTCCTTATACTAACATCGGGAGGGAAATGCGTATGAAACTAACTTGGATGTTAGGTCTTATGTTGGTTGCTCATCCAACTGCGGTATCAGACCATTTGTTATTAACCGATGACAATAAACCAATTACAACCATTAATCGTGCAGATATTCAAAGTGATATTCCAGGCGTTCCACTTATTGATGATGATAAATACGACATGCTATTGAAAAAAATTCAGCCTATTGTGTATAAACCACCTGTTAATGCAAAGCTTGATCGTGCGGGCAACATCATTTCTGAGCAACCTGGCTCACAGCTTAACAGCGTATTATTTAAAGAAGAGTTTTACAGAACCTTTTATAATCATTCACAACCATCCATTAAGATTCCAAAGGTGGCTATTTATCCTAAAGTGGACAGCGAACTGTTAGCATCCGTACGGTCCAAGCAAATTAGTCATTATTATACTTATTTTAATACGCATAATAAAAACCGCTCACACAACATTTCTTTAGCTACAGAAGCCATTAATAATCAAGTTATTTTTCCTGGAGAAACGTTTTCGTTTAATCGTACTGTGGGGCAACGAACAAAAGAAAAAGGCTATCTTCCTGCTAAAATTATCGTGCGTGGTGAATTTTCAGAAGGAATTGGGGGTGGCATTTGTCAAGTTTCCTCAACCTTGTTTAACGCCGTTGATCGTGCGGGATTGGAAGTAACTCAGCGATTTTCACATAGCAAAACGGTTCACTATGTTCCACCGGGAAGAGATGCCACTGTAAGCTGGTACGGTCCTGACTTCAATTTTCGAAACAACTATGACCAACCGCTCCTTATTCGCGCTTATGCAAAGGGAAGTACAGTAAGCATTATACTATTTTCAACAAATGACCTTCGCTACGAACCAAAAAGTGTACCAAGTATTCAAAAAGAAGATCTCGTCCCATCAGCAGTTGACTAAGTAAAAAGATGTGTTCTGCATGCTATATTGAACACATCTTTTTAGTAAAGAGAGAGCTGTACGCAAACAGCAATCCATTCTTCACCACTCCATTATCTTTTCTTATTTTTTTAGGATAAGAGATAAAAATGGAGAGTTTTTATCACTGTATTACGTCTAATCCGCTGATGTATCATCTTAATGATTATTTAGAACATATATTTATTGGCTTGAATTGCATCTTCTACAGAATAGTCTTCAAGAGGTAGCTCAATTTCTTGTCCGAGCGCAAGCTTAGCAAGCTGTGATCCTAAATAAGGTCCTACTGTTAAACCTGATGCTCCAAGTCCATTTGCTAAAAAGACGTTTGAATGTGACGGAACGGCCCCGATAATTGGTAAGAACCCTGGCGTAAACGGTCTGAATCCTACGCGAATTTCATCTATTGCTCCGTCGGCTAATCCAGGTGCTATCTCTAATGCTTTATTAAGCACTTCATAAACCCCACCAGCTGTTACCCGGTAATCAAAGCCCGTGTCGTTTTCATGTGTTGCCCCAATTACAATCTTACCTTGTTCAAAAGCGAGAATATATTGGTCATTGGGTGGCATCACAACAGGTAAAGAACCGGTGTCTTCTTCGTCAAGCTGCAAATGCATAATTTGGGCTTTTTGATACGTAACTTGTAAATCAATCCCAATCGGTTCAAATAGCTCTCTTGCCCAAGCTCCCGCCGTAACGATAACATAATCTGCTTCAATAGTAGCTGAACTTGTAAGAACTCCTCTTATTTTTTTACCTTTATATAGAAGTTTGGCTTCATCATGAATGAGTTTTGCTCCATGTTTTTTGGCCCCTGCAAGCAGAGCTTCACACAATGCTCTTCCATTAACGCGAGCAGCTCCGCTAATGTGAACAGATTGAAAGCCATTTTGTAAAAAGGGAAACTCCCGTTGAGTTTTATCTTCTAGCAAGCGACTGATATCACCAATTTCAGGCGCATCTTCACGTCGCTTGTAAGCCCGCTCTTGCATTTTATCAAGTTTATTTTCATCTGTATGAATACTGATCGCTCCAACCTTTTTATAGCCTGTATTTGTTTCTCCATCCGCTTCTAAGCTTGCAATTAAGTCTTGATAATATTTTGCACCGTACTTAGCTAAACGGTACCAAGCTTTATTACGACGCTGTGACAGCCATGGGCATACAATTCCTGCAGCTGCATCTGTTGCTTGTCCATCATGCTTTTTGTCTACAACCGTTACATCCGCTCCTGATTTGGCTAAATGATAAGCAGTTGATGCTCCTAATATTCCTGCTCCGATAACGATATATGTACTCATTTATTAACATTCCTTTATTCTCTATTAGTCATTAGTTGATGAAGATGGTGCTTCACCACTTTATTCTTTAATTCGTTTATCGATTGCTTCCTTTGTTTGCTTACGAACCTGATCTTTTCGCTCATACTCGTTTTGGTAATAATCTTTAACCGTTTGATAGCGCTCTTTAATGAGGTCACGATAAACTTCGGCTTCTTTTTTATTTTTAAACTTATTTTCTTGTTCTAAAAAGCGACCAGCCTTTTGCATCCTTAAATCTGTATATAATAACCTTGTTGATACACCATTGACCGCAAACAGGGCTTGACTAAAGATTTTATTGCTTGTAAACATGGCTTGCTGCAAATTTCCCGACTCCCACTGAGCCCATTCCCATGCTAAGCGCAGCTACTACGTTTTTCATGCTTTCGCGTCCCCCTTCATACTATATCATCCATATGGTAACATAAAACAGCTCTCCGAAATCCATTTTTTGTATAATGAAAATTCGAGCTACTGCTTTATCTACTGCCTTCGAAGTCAATTAAACTATGATATGCTAGAGAAAGGAAGGTGACTATATGAAACAAATTAAAGTTAATCAATACGATGCGTTTAGTAGAAAACCACATAAGGGAAACCCTGCAGGAGTTGTTTTTAAAGCTGACTCACTAACAGATCATGAGATGCAGCTCATTGCAACAAAAGCAAAATTTAGTGAAACAGCTTTTATTTTACCATCTTCATCCGCAGAATTACATATCCGCTACTTTACTCCTGGACAGGAAGTTGATTTATGTGGACATGCCACCATTGCGTCGCTTTATGCACTCTATACGAATAACATGCTCTCAAAAAAACTAACGATTGAAACCAAAGCTGGCATTTTACCAATTAAAATAGAAGATAACGACCAGGTACTCATTACAATGAATCAAGCAAAGCCTAGCTTTCACCCTTTTAATGGCTCAAAAGATGAATTAGCAAGTGCTCTTGGAATTACAGTACATGACTTTTCTTCAGATTTACCCATTGTTTACGGAAGCACGGGAAGTTGGACTTTAATTGTGCCATTAAAATCGCTGACTGCTTGTCAAAAAATACAGCCTTTATCGGAAAGATTCCCGCAACTACTAACAGATTTTCCGAGAGCTTCTATTCATCCTTTTTGCTTTGAAACCGTTCATAAAGATGCACATATGCACGGGCGCCACTTCTCTTCTCCTTATTCAGGGATAGTAGAAGACCCGGTAACAGGAACTGCTTCAGGCGTGATGGGCGCTTACTACGCAACCTATGTTCACGACTCAGCCTTCAGCAGCATGAATCTACTTGTTGAACAAGGGTTGGAAATAGAGAGGGATGGATTGGTGTATGTTAAAGTGGAAAACTCTCGTGATTTGTGCATTTCAATTGCTGGTGAAGCTGTCTATGCAGAAACAAAAACTATTTTAATTTAATAAAACAATAAAAAGAGTTTGGGACATAACAAAATGATTGCTTCTAAAAGATGAACACTAGCTGTTCCCATCTCTTTGGTTTGTCTCAACACGTTCGTTCCACCCTGTTTCCAACATTGTTTTCACAATCAACCAAAAAACCTGAACGATTAAAAGTTATGAACTCTCAATCGTTCAGGTATAGTAGAGGCTGAACTACTTATGTCTGAGTCTCTTTCCTATGTAAAAACTTATGAGAAAACAGCTTGAACGCTCATCACCGTTACAGTTAACACAAGCACTAAATTTCCAAGAATTAACCAGGTCTTCACGCTCCCACGCTTTCCTTTAATCGCTGTAATAAGTCCAGCTACTGGGAGTAACGCCATTAGGATGACCCAAATTTTTCGAATAATTCCTGATTCTAAATAAAATCCTACTTGCACCATTGTAAATAAAACAATTGTCAGTACAAACAGTAGGCCCGGAATAAATAAGTGTACGCCTCTTGGCCTTGATGAATAGTACAAAACATCACTTTCTTTCTATATATAATTTTAGCTAACAACAACGTTATCATTTACCAAAGTTTTTGACAACTTGTCAGACAAAGTTGTTAACAAAATTTAATAAAAAATCATTAGTGCTTGGTTTCTTCAAATGGAAATTCCTCTGTTGTATGAATAATCCCTTTCAAATATGATTTATCCAAAGGTTTACCTTCTATCCATTCTTTAAATGAAAAGGTGAAAGGCTCAGCTGACCGACCAATTCCAACTGCTACTTGCAGCATATGAGGTTCATATGCAACCGTATGCAACGTTCCAGCTGAATTTTTATAGTCTTCTTTAAAGACTCCGTAGGCTGGATCATTAAAAACTTGATACGAATCTCGTATGGATAGCGCTTGGTCAATCTGGTTCCGAATATTCTCTAAACGCTCTGTTGATTCAACGAGGTGATGACGATTCTCTTCGACTAATTCATGAAAATGATTTGTACAAGCCATCGTAGCTCCTCTCAATACGCGCACTCCTCTACCTGATGCCTCCACAACAGCTGCATTCCCACTTCGATCATAAAGTGAATAGTTAAATGCATGCCTGTGGGGTGCTCTCTCTAAAACAGCTATCGCTTCTTCCGTTGTTTCGCATGATTCCAAAATAAAACGAGCTAACGTGCAGCAAATGAAGCCACCTGTCTGCCTGCGACGATTGACAAAATGGTAGCCGACTACAAGGCCTTTTTCGTTCATACCATCCATACGACCAATCATTCTAGTTCCAAATCCTACGCTAGCAAAGCCTTGGTCGGGTTGAAAGAGTAAAAACCTTCCTTCATATGTTTTAGGGTGATAGTCATAGTTACGCACATACACTCCGTTTTGCATAAGAGCAGAACACCCTGTTTTATCCCAGTTTTGTTGATAGCCACTGTATTCATGAACAATATCTTCAAGCGACCATTCTAGCCCTTCACTCAATCCTTCTAACTCACTCCACAAGCCTGGTGCAAACAAATCATAATACGTTTTAGCCTGACGTTGATTAGCCTCATAGCTTCGAATCGATCGCTTTCTTCTTTTCAAATGATTCTCTTCAAGCTTTGTGCCCTTATGCAGTAACCCTTGTAGCATACCAAGGTTATAATAAGATCCTCTTCCCTGGATAATCTCTACCTTTATTTCTTTCATTCCTTTTCACCTCATTTAATCTACTATTATTTTGCAGGAAATGAACATTGCTTTGCAACTTTCAACCCTCATACAAGACGTCCAAATGGAATAAGGTTAAATAGTGAGGGTTTGGAATTAGTAAATATTAATTTGAGGTGATGACTCATGCTACAAGAAAAAACAGCAAAAGAGATCCATTATTATATACAAAAAATTCAAGGCAGACAGTCAGCTGATGGTTCATTTCAGTATTGCTTTGAAGGTGGCGTTATGACTGATTCTTTCCTAATTATGCTATTGCGAAGCATCGAACACCCAAACCAAAAGCTTGTTGAAAAGCTTACAAAACGAATTGTTTCAAAACAAAACAAAGATGGCGTTTGGACTTTACACGATGATGAAAAGCCAAACCCCTCTGCGACTCTTCAAGCCTACGCAGCCCTTTTATATTCTGGCTTCTATACGCGTGAAGATCGCGTTCTTCGAAAAGCAGAAGCTTACCTCATTGAAACCAATGCGCTATCAAAGGCTCATTTTATGACAAAATGGATGCTCGCAGCAAACGGATTGTACGACTGGCCTTCGTTATTTTATTTACCGCTTTCGTTTCTAGTCGTTCCGCCTAACGCTCCACTTAGCTTTTATAATTTAAGCGCTTATGCACGCATTCATTTTATTCCAATGATGATCGTTGCCAATAAAAAATTTTCAGTGACATCTAAGCATACCCCTTCTCTCAGCCATTTACTCACAAGGTCAGAGGAACTGGATATGCAACGAAATGTTCGAGCATCACCATTTCTTAAGCAAGTGAAACATTTGACATCCCTTCCATCTTATATTCATCGACTTGGGTATCAAGCAGCTGAGCGCTACATGCTCGATCGATTAGAAGATGATGGGACGCTATACAGTTACGCTAGTGCTACATTTTTTATGATTTACGCTCTTTTAGCGCTTGGATATAAGCGTAATTCTCCAATTGTTCAACGGGCCGTTGAGGGAATTTGCGGATTAGCTAGTGAATGCTCCACTTATACACATATTGAAAATTCTACGTCAACCGTATGGGATACAGCTCTTTTAACTTATGCACTTCAAGAAGCCGGCCTATCTTGGAAAGACCCCATGATAAGAAAAGCGACTTCCTATTTACAGCAAAAACAACATTCTCGCTTTGGAGATTGGCGTGTTCACAACCCAGGTATTCAACCAGGTGGATGGGGATTTTCACATAACAACACCATCAACCCTGATTTAGATGATACTTCAGCTGCAATTCGTGCACTAACAAGTCGAGCCTCAGACGATCCTTCCTATTTCCATTCGTGGCAAAAAGGAATCAACTGGCTGTTATCGATGCAAAATCGAGACGGTGGGTTCGCTGCCTTTGAAAAAAACACTGATAGCACATTGTTTACGTATCTACCCCTTGAAAATGCGGAAGATGCGGCTACAGATCCCGCAACTGCGGATTTAACGGGCCGAGTACTAGAATGCCTTGGGTCATTTGGAGGCATGAACAAAAATCACCCAAAAATTCAAGCAGCCGTTGATTGGTTATTTGACAATCAAGAAGAGAATGGCAGCTGGTATGGTCGATGGGGAGTTTGCTATATATACGGTACATGGGCAGCCGTTACGGGCCTTTTAGCAGTAGGTGTTTCAAAACACGATAAGCAGATTGTAAAAGCAATTAACTGGCTTAAGAGCATCCAGCGTTCAGATGGCGGCTGGGGAGAATCATGCTCTAGTGCGAAATACAAGCGCTATATACCATTATCGTTTAGTACACCTTCTCAAACGGCTTGGGCTATAGATGCACTACTAAGCGTCTGTCCAAAAACAAACCAAGAAATAATAGATGGTGTTTCCTTTTTACTTAATCGCTCAGAACAAACTATACAGCAACGGAACTATCCGACCGGTATAGGACTTCCCGGGCAATTTTATATTAACTATCACAGCTATAATGACCTTTTTCCATTATTAGCTCTTTCTCATTATCAAGCAAAGGCTTAAAAAAGAGTTTGGGACATAACAAAATGATTGCTTCTAAGAGACGAACACTAGCTGTTCCAATCTTTTTGGTTTGTCTGAACACGTTCGTTCCATTGCGCTACGGCCACTCGCTTTCCGCGGGGAGGAACCTGAGCTTCCTCGCTGCGCTGCGGGATCTCCGTTTTCCCTCTCTTTCCCGCAGGAGTCGAGTGTCCTATGCTCCATTCCACCCTGTTTCCAACATTGTTTTCACAATCAACAAAAAATCTGAACGATTAAAAGTGAGAAACTCTCAATCGTTCAGGTTTATCATTGGCTGAATTACTTATGTCCCAGCCTCTTTTCATTTGAAAATTCTATATTTTCAATAGGTAACTTTTTCTTTTAGCGATAGCCATGTACGGTCTTTTATTTTTTGAACTAATACTTCCTGTTCAAAGAACGCAGAAAGCCGATCCTCCGTTAACAAATCAGCTGTTTTGCCAGCCGAAAACACTCGTCCTTCTTTCATTAGCATAGTATGGGTAAAGCAGGATAAGATTTCCTCTACATGATGCGTCACATAAATAAGAGTTGGACCATCTGGTTCTATCGCAATCTGCTGGATTAACAATAGTAATTGCTCTTTAGCTAAAAGGTCTAAACCTGTACACGGCTCATCTAGAATAAGAAGCTTTGGAGACGCCATCAATGCGCGTGCAATTAACACTCGTTGACGCTCACCTTGAGATAAGGTGCGATATAGTTGATTTGCAAAGTGCTGGCACTTAAGCTGCTTGAGCAGTTGGTTTGCACGTTTTATCTCTTCTTGAGTTACGCTTTCATACAATCCAATTGAAGCAAACTTACCGCTTAAAACAATCGTGATTGCCGTTTCATCCTCAGGAAATCTCTGTTGTAACGACGAACTGACCCAGCCAATTTCTTTGCGCATTTCTGGCAAATTAGTTGCACCAAACGTATGATTTAAAATCGTTGCTTCTCCTTTAGTTGGCCATATGTATCCATTTATAACGTTTAAGAGCGTTGTTTTGCCACAGCCATTTAAGCCTAGTAAACACCAATGCTCGTTTTGATTGATTTCCCACGATATGTCGTTTAGCAGCAATTTGTTTTCGCGTATAAGTGAAATATTTGTTAATTCTACAATATTAGTCAACTGACACCCCTCCAGCTTGAATTGAATAAACATCAATAGGTTTATCCCACTTTATAATCTGCTTTTCTTTTTTCATTCCTATTTTTACCACTACTTTTCGCGATGCGTGATGCTCTGGATCAATTAAAGCTGTAATCCTCGTTAACCCAAGGTTTTGAAACCCGTGGTTAATACAACTTTGAGCCGCTTCGGTTGCATAGCCTTTCCCCCAAAAATCTTGAAGAAATAAATACCCTAACTCTACTTCTATGGTGCCATCAACCTTTTGCAACAACAAGCCACACTGCCCGATAATTTGTTTTCCCCCCTTTTTTTCTACGGTCCACAAACTAAAGCCGTAGGACATATCATGATTTTGGACAGATTGAATCCACAGCTTGGTTTCATCCATGCTTTTTGTATGAAGATAGAATTTCATCGCTTTTGGATCATTAAATATTTGAAACAGCGCTTGATCATCAGACGCTTTCATCTTTCTTAAAATTAACCGCTCTGTTTCTATTATAGCAAGATTCATCGCTCGACTCCTTTTTAAGTTTATGATGATAAATACAGTTTGCGAAATGCCTTAGGGGTTAATTTTTCATATTTCTTAAACTGCTTAATAAAATAGCTGACATTTTCATATCCAACAAATGCTGCAACTTCTGAGACAGACATTTGGCTATGTTTAATTAAGAGCTCCTTCGCTTTTTGAATGCGCACTCGCGTAACGTATTCGATTGGTCTTAAACCAAAAGCTTGCTGAAATAAAAGGCACGTATACTGAGGCGTTACGTTTAAAGAGTGAGCAATAGCATCTAGGGTTACAACACTAGCATACGAACCTTCAATATAATCAATGGCAGGCTGAAGCTGCGCGTGGTGCTCATGTCTCGTTTTTCTTTCAGACAGCAAGCAGTCATTTTGTAAATGAAGTAAAAAGCTATAAATTAACTCAGAAGCCTTTAAGCTACTTGATGATCCTTTGCTTTCGAACGCTGTAATCATATCATTTAGCTTTTGCAAAAGCGTTTCAGCATACGTTACCTTAACCTTTGTTGAGTTTAGCAAGCCAAATGTTCGAAGAGTTTCATTGATTTGTGCTCCATTAAACGAAACCCACCATACTTCCCACTGTTCACTTAAAGGATAATATTCATGCGGAACATGAGGAGTTAGAAAAAAACCTTCATTCTGTTCAATTGTATACGCTTCGTTATTCACACAAAGCTTCCCCTTCCCACTCATACACTGAATCCACTGAAAGTCTGGAAACTCGTGTTCACGTGCGATATGAACTTGATGTTTCCAGTACCCTACGCTTGAGACATAAAAGGGTAGGCTAATATCTAACTCTGTTAGTGTTGGAAAAATTGCTTTATCCATTTAACTCCCTCTCCTGCTCATCATTCTTCATATGAATTTTGTTATATGTTTTTAAAATTGTCTGATTGATTCGCTTTTTAGTAAGCGTTATCATATTCATATACCATTATAAATGAATAAGGGATGGATGAACATGTTAAAAACAATTAAAAAATTCAGCTATACTCCACCAGCAAACGGGTTTCCTGAATGGAATAACAATCCTGAAATTTTCCAATTAAATCGCTTACCAGCTCATGCAAATACGACAATTTATCAAACGCCAGAACAAGCCTTACACTCTAATACCTCATCTTCTTACTATCAGTCTTTGAATGGAGATTGGAAGTTTCAGTGGGTACCGCGCCCTGATGAACGCATTATGGATTTCTATCGCAAAGATTTTGATCATAGCGCGTGGGAATCCATTTCGGTCCCTTCCCACTGGCAGCTTCAAGGAGACGATTACCCACAATATACAAACGTGACGTATCCTTGGATACATCATGATGATATTAAAGCACCTTTTGCACCAACTAACTATAATCCTGTAGGACAATACACGCGCACTTTTACAGTAGATAAAAGTTGGAACAATCAGCCTATCTATCTTAGTTTTCAAGGAGTAGAATCCGCTTTTTATGTATGGGTAAACGGTGAACTAGTCGGATACAGTGAAGATAGCTTTACGCCTGCTGAGTTTGATTTAACTCCTTATATTCAAGAAGGTGAAAATAAACTAGCTGTAGAGGTATATCGTTGGAGCGATGCTAGTTGGCTTGAAGATCAAGATTTTTGGCGAATGAGCGGAATTTTTAGAGACGTTTATCTATACTCTACTCCTCCAGTTCATATTTTTGACTTTACCGTCCGCGCACAGCTAGATGACAAATATGTGAACGGAAAGCTAACGATTTCTGCTGATATTACGAATTATATCGAACAAATTGCTGAAAACGTAACGCTTGAAGCCATGCTTTATGATGCTGAGCTTAAAGAAATGCTGAATCAGCCATTGCAAACATCTCTTTCAGTACATGAACAAGAGACTGCTTTGCTTGAAGCAAGCATTGCCTCACCAAACAAATGGAGTGCAGAAAGCCCTTATCTCTATACGCTTGTGCTAACCTTGAAAGGTGGAGACGGAAACGTAATTGAAGCACAAAGCTGCAAGGTTGGATTTCGTACATTTGAATTAAAAGATGGATTAATGAAGATTAACGGCGAAACAATTGTTTTCAGAGGCGTAAACCGCCATGAGTTTTCTGCGACGAAAGGTAGAGCCGGCATTACAAAAGAAGATATGCTCCATGATATTTTATTAATGAAGCAGTTTAATATTAACGCAGTGCGCACCTCTCACTACCCTAATGCTTCAGGCTGGTACGAACTTTGCGATGAGTATGGCCTTTATGTAATTGACGAGACAAATCTGGAGACTCACGGGACATGGAGCTACCTGCAAGAAGGGGAACAAGATGCAATCCCGGGAAGTAAGCCTGAATGGAAAGAAAATGTTTTAGATCGCTGTCGCTCTATGTACGAACGTGACAAAAACCACTCTTCTATTGTCATTTGGTCACTTGGAAACGAATCGTTTGGTGGGGAAAATTTCAAGCATATGTATGATTTCTTCAAGCAAAAAGATGATACGCGCCTCGTACATTATGAAGGAATATTCCATCACCGAGATTACGATGCATCTGATATCGAAAGCACGATGTACATTAAGCCGGCCGACATTGAAAAATATGCGCTGATGAACCCTAAAAAGCCTTATCTTCTCTGTGAATATAGCCATGCAATGGGGAATTCGTGCGGTAACTTAGCTGATTATTGGAATATTATTAATCAATACCCTATCTTACAAGGCGGCTTCATTTGGGATTGGCGAGACCAAGCTCTTGAAACAACAACAAAAGAAGGAATTACTTATTTAGCATACGGTGGTGACTTTGGAGAAAGTCCACATGATGGCAATTTTAGCGGTAACGGACTTTTATTTGCTAATGGTGACGTGACGCCAAAGCTGTATGAAGTTAAAAAATGCTATGAAGCTGTATCATGGAAGGCTACTGATCTTAGACAAAAAACCTTTACTGTCCAAAATGATTACTTGTTTACAAATTTAAAAGAGTATGAATTTACGCTTACAGTGACAAAAAATGGTGAAGACATTTATAACTATTCGTTTATAGTAGATGTAAAACCTCAAACAACAAAAGAGATTCAATTACCGTTGGATGATTATAAAAAATCCCAAAACGATGATGAATTTATTGCTACTCTATCAATGAAATTAAAAAGCCAGACCAAGTGGGCTGACAAAGGTCATGAAGTAGCATTTGAACAGTTTATTCTACCGGCACAAGTTGCTTCACAACCTGCAGCTGAGACAAAAGCGCGACGTGCTATAAAAGATACAAGCCAAGAAATTACGATTAAAGCTGACTCTGCTACCCTTACATTTAACAAAGAATCTGGGTTGTTAACTTCTTATTTATGTAAAGATACCGAATTATTGCTAGATGGATTGCAGCCAAACTTTTGGAGAGCAGTAACGGATAACGATCTGGGTAACAAACTTCAAGAGCGCTGCCAAGTTTGGAGAGAAGCAAGCCTTAACAGAGAGTTGGAATCGTTCAGTGTACAAGAACAGCAAAACCATATAGCTATTACCACACGCTTTTGCTTTCGTGCGCTTGAAAATACAACCTGTGAAATTGTGTATAAAGTAGATAACAGCGGACAGGTTGCCATTCGTCAAACTCTCGTTCCGAGCAAGACGCTGCCTGAAATTCCTGAATTCGGCTTACGCTTTACTATGCCAAAAGAATTTAACCAGCTCTCTTGGTACGGAAGAGGACCTCATGAAAATCATTGGGATCGCAACACAGGAGCAAAGGTTGGTTATTATACAAGTGATGTAAAGTCACAGGTAACACCTTATTTACGTCCACAGGAATGCGGGAATAAAACGGACGTTCGTTCAGCACGCGTTCTCAATGAAAACAGCGTTGGTTTCTCAATTAAGGGTACACCAACCATTGAATTAAGTGCATTACCGCACACTCCGTTTGAACTTGAAAGCTATGATCATCATTACAAGCTGCCTGTTAGTGATAAAACGTCCATTCGCATTAACTATAAGCAAATGGGTGTAGGCGGTGACGATAGCTGGGGAGCAAAAACGCATCCACAGTATACGCTATACGCTAACCGTTCATATGTGCATGAATTTATGCTGAAACCAATGGTTTAATTACCTAAAAGGTCTGGGCCATACGTATGTTAGCTAACGAGATATCCAAACTGTTGAAAGTTAAACACTTTTGATCGTTTGGATGTCTTTTATTAGTTCCAAAAACAAGTTAAAAACTATTGGAATGAAGCACTAGCAGAAAGCCTGAGACCTCGCAACGCAAGCGAGAAGGCTCAGGTTCCTCCCTGCGGAAAGCGAGTATCTGCAGCGCAATGGAACAAACCATACTTAACTCCTGCTTCTATTCATGCCAACTTATTTTTAAAATATGGTTGATTTCTACTTGATTACCTGGCAAGCTTAAGGAGGAACTAAAATTTAGAAGAAAGAATAAATAGGTGAACACATGATCGAAATTAAGGCCTCAACATTAAGTGATGGTGAATTTAATCGCGGGGTATTTGCAACGCAAGATATTAAAAAAGGTGATTTAATCCACGAAGCACCTGTTATTGCTTACCCTAACGAAGAACATGAACATATTGAAAAAACGCTTTTAGCAGATTATTCATTTGAATATGGCATTAATCATTCTGCTATTTTATTAGGCTATGGGATGCTATTTAATCACTCTTATACCCCTAATGCTACTTATGAAATTAACTTTGATAAACACGTATTCGAGTTTTATGCCTATACAGACATTAAAGCTGGGGATGAAGTGTTAATTAACTATAACGGAGACGTTGACGACCAAGAACTGCTTTGGTTTGATAAGGAAGAAGAATAAAAGAACAGCCTGAGCTTTTTCTCAGGCTGTTTTCTTATTCCGTAATGGTAATCTGATCTTGGTCCTTACTTTCTACCCCTTCACTAAAAGTTAACCTTGTTTTAAACCTATACGATCGTTTATCGTTAGAAGGTAAAAGCTCTGTTGGTAAATCAAATGTAAAAGGGATTTTCTCTAGGTGTCCATTTTTAATTTTTCTTGATGTTAAAAGACTCGTTGAACCAATCATCACTTCTTCCTTACTTTGATGGTCTGTTACAATTAAGTCACACTCAATGCGCGTAATTTCCTGCTCAACAATTCCACCTTTTAAATGAAACTCCCCTTTGACAGACTCATCTTTGCAATACTGATCTTTTGATAAAATTAAATCAATCTGAGCTGAACCTACACCTAACAGGGACATATATTTTCGTAAAATCATGTTATTTTCTCCTCTACTGTCTATATTAAATGAAAAAAACCTCTACCAATGTGGTAAAGGCTTTAAACATAAATACAGACCTTTACCGTATGGGTAAAGGTCTTGCTAACAACCGTTCGTTGCCAATAAAGCCGAGAGCAACTGCTCTGAAATGACGACTTTATTGTAAAAGCTACTCCCCTCTAGGAGAACATTTTTCATTTATAAGCTTATATTAGTGGATAATCTGCATTTCTGTCAATATCCTTAAATACTTTTATGAAGTAATTTTTTCAGAAGCGGAAATAAAACATCTGGCAACTCTTTAATATCTGGTACTAGGATGCTATATTTCCCATACATATTTTGAATTGTTTTTCGCTGTCCCTCATCAATTTCACCGTTTGATAAAAAGACATTAATTACTTCCATTCCATGCTTTCTTGCTTCAAGCACTGCTTCATGCGTATCAACGATACCGTTTTGTTCATATCCCATCGCTGCAGGCTCTCCATCTGAAAATACGAGTAAAAATTTTTGTCTTTCCGTTCGCTTTAGCAAGCGTCTTGTCATGTGACGAATAGCAAATCCGTCGCGATTATCTTCCTCTGGCTCTAACTGCATAATTTCAGGACCGCTTTTTGGTTTAAGAGAAGATTGAAAGTCCATCACTGTTTTTAAATAGTTAGGCTGGCTTGTTTCAGTTGCATCGTTTGTATCTTCCCAAAACCCAACGATTTGATGTGGAACCCTCACTGATTTTAGCGCTTCGTGGAATAAGATAATTCCTAGCTTCGTTTCATCCATTTTGTCATACATTGATGCTGAGCAATCAACGAGTAGAGAGAAAACCGCGTCAATCTGCGGAGATTCTTGGTCTTTTTTATAAAACAAGCGAGGATTATCATCTGTCCATAGCTTTAATAACCTTTTATTTAAACGACCAAACTGAAGTTCACTTCTCGGTAACGTTTTTTTATGCTCTAACGTCTTCTCAATCATTTGTTTTAGCTTCTTTTGAAAAGATGAAATAAGCTGTTTATTTTCACCATACAAAGCAACTTCTTCGTCTGTGGGAATGGTTGGATCCACGAACACTGGAAACGCGTACTTATTATCTTTTCCATATTCATAGTCAGCTGCTCCGTCTTTTTCTGGATGCGTTTGATCCATTGCTTCCATCTGTGAGTAATCGTTTCGTGACGTTTTTTGTGAAGCACCTTGAACAATACCGAGCGCTTGATCACCATCGTCTCCTTCACGTACACCATCGCCTAGCATATCCGTTTTAGAGCCTTGATCCATATCAAATTGCAAAAAGCTTTGCGTTGCTTTACTTGTTTCACGGTGCCACATTTCCATTTTCTCTTCATGAATATCTTCATCGCCGTCTTGTTCATGCTCTAAAATATCATCATTTGCAAGTTTGGATTCACGTTTTAAATTGTCAAAAGTTAAGCCTGTCTCTAACTCTTCATAATCCAGCTCTGCCAAAAAGAAATACGTATTAAGCATGTCTTTGTCTAAAATATCATCAAACAAATCAACAAGCTCTAAGCAAATACGTGCAATATCTTTAGTAGTTTTCGCTTCATACACCTTCACTAGCTGGCTTCGAATAAATGGCATTGCCATATCAACCTCATTTGTAATGAACGGAATTTCTTCAAACGGGTTTTCCGCCGTTAATAAGAGATAGATGCCATTAAAGAGTGCATCGGTATGAACGCTTTTTATTAAATTTGCATTGAGCTGGGTAGCAAAATACTTACGGTATACGTTTCTGCGTGTGGCGAAAGCTTTCTTCGTACCAGGTCTTTCTTTCGTACATACATCTTCTAAACGTAAGTCTTCAAAAAGCATAAAGAGCTGTTTTGCAAGACTTGAGACAGATGAACGCTTCACTTTTTTCAAATACGCATTTACCTCTTGGAAATCACAGTGATAATAGCTTCCAATCGCTCTTAAAAACACGTCGCTTTTAAGGCCATACACTTTATCACTATCGGGTCGATTATCCCAGAAGTGACTTAGATAAATAATTTTCTGTAGCGGATCATAGTAAGAGGACACCCGATACTCAACTTCAATATCATCGTTTTTTGTAAGCGTTTTTGTTAAATCGGCAAGCTCCATATATAAAAATGAATCAACGTTTTTATCGTTAAATTTAATAAATCTCATAGCGCCACCCCTTATTCAAATAACGTTTCTGCAATATTTTGAATGGCTGCCTTTTCCCTTTCATCTTCTAACTTTTCAATAATCCCTCTTTTAATAGCACGCAGTGGAGGCATATATAACGCTAAATCGCATGTATCTAATAACGCGCGAATCGATGCTGCTTCTTCTGAAATATGACCGTTGCTAACCTGCGTGATTAAATCTCCTGAAAGCTGTACAAACTGGTTAATTAACTTTTCATCTTGAAGCTGTGATTGTGTTTTTAATACTTGTCGCAAGCTTTCTCCTTGAATATATGGTACATCGATAACAACAAATCGATTTTTTAATGCTTCGTTTAACGGAACCGTCCCAACATAGCCTTCATTAATTGCCGCGATTACACCAAAGGTTTCTTTTCCTTTTACGACTTCACCTGTAAATGGATTTGTAATCATTTTACGGTAGTCAAGAACACCATTTAAAATTGGTAGTGTTTCAGGCTTTGCCATATTAATTTCGTCTATATAAAGAAGCTGACCTTTCTTCATTGCGTTGATAACTGGTCCAGAAACAAACTCAATACCTTGCTTTCCATTTTTCTCAGCGATTGTTTTAAAACCTAATAACGCTTCAGCATCTAAATCAACTGAGCAGTTAACGCTGTGCATCGGTTGTGAAAACAAATAAGATAATGTTTCTGCAAGCTTTGTTTTACCAGAGCCTGTCGGACCTTTTAAAAGTACGTTTTTTCCGAGTGCTAAAGCAATAAGAGCATCTTCTAAGATGTCAGCTTCTTCTGCAGTATAGCCCCCTTTCCCAATTAAAAATTCATCTTCTGCTGTTAGCTTTTGTTTTCTTTCTTGAATACGAGTAAGTACCTCGCTTGGTAGTGCTAAATCTGTTAATTCAATTGCCATAATTCATATCCTTTCTCTCGGTTTGCTGTCTTCATTCTACAAGATTTTATTTGGGTTCTCAAAGGTTTTATGTCACGAAAAAAAGTAGGTGGATACCTACTTTTTCACAATTTTATAGTTTTTGTGATTAACGACTGTTTTCATTGATTCGCCTGTTTCAGCGTCTTTTCCAAAATCGACGATGACCGAGTTATCACGAACCACCATGACGATACCTTTGTATCCTTTAAAATCACCTTTTTTTGGCTGAATTGTGTCACCGACTTTTGCTGCTTTTACCTTCGGTGCTTGCTCTTCTGTTCCTTGTGTATTTTCTACATCCATGATGATCCCACCTTTGTATTTTATTAACTATATACACCTTTTATCTACAAAGCTTGATTTTCACCACTCGTTTGAGCTATCTTGTGACTTTTCCCGAAACTACTTTATTTCATACGTTTAAATAAAATTTTATGAGAGAAGTTTCAACGAGCGTCATTTTTAAAAATGCTATGTACGCCACCAATATGACAATGTATACCTTCTGAGTCTTATCATACCATTTTCTTGCCATTCCGAACACCAATTAAACCTTAGTTTTTTAAAAAAATGACATTTTTCATGGAATTTTGTCGAATTTCATCGCATTTTCTCTTCCATATGGTATGCTAACATTTATGTTTTATGCGCTTAGAAAACAGTTATATTTTCCTACATTATAATTAGAAACTTTTGACGAACATTTCCGTTAGTTAAAGGAAAGGGGGAGAAAATGGCACCTAAGCATCATTTCGAAGAAATTTATGAACAGCATATGCACGATCTTTTCCGCTATCTTCTCTCTCTTACGCGGCGGAAAGAAACTGCAGAAGACCTTATGCAAGAAACGTTTTATCGCGTACTGCTACATTTAGAAACATATAGCGGTGAAGAAGTAAAGCCTTGGCTGTTCAAAATTGCCTATCACGCATTTATTGATTGGTATCGAAAAGAAAAAAAGCGACCAACTGTTGAACTAGAGGAATGGCATTTTTCACCACAACCAAGTGCTGAAGAGAAGGTGTTTGTGCAAGATGAAATTAACACGTGGCTTTCAGAAGTATCCTCTCTTCCAGAGCCAAAAAGAAATATTGTACTACTTCGTGATTATCACGGTTTTACATATGAAGAAATTGCTGGGATGACTGGCTTTACTCTAGCAAAAGTGAAAATGGCTCTTTATAGAGGACGTCAGCAATTAAAGAAGAGAAAGGAAGAGAACGTATGAGCTGTCAAAATATGCAGCACCAATGGACAAAATACAAAGACGGAACTTTGACAGATGCAGAAGTAGAAGAGCTCGAACGCCACACTGAAGAGTGTGATGAATGTATGAATTATCTTCAAAACCTGCTTGATGAAGAAGAAATACAGCCAGTCACTGCTTCCTCTACGTTTGACCAGGAAAAAGCAAAGCGCTCAATGATAAGGGCGAAATGGAGACAACGCTTTACTAATGTATTGACTGTGCTAAGCGCTTTTATCTTACTTTGGTTAGGAGGCAGCTTTTTATCGGCTATTTACTATTCTTTCACTCCTAAAGGTGAATATTTACGAACTGTGGATAAAGCGGCGATTGAATCTGCTTTACCAAACATATATGTACAAAATTCAAGAACCGAAACGAAGCCTTTCTTCCGCTTACAAAATGAGTACACGCTGTATAAAGAGATTGGACAAGCGCAAAAAAGTGTCGGACAATATACGTTTCACCACCTGTTTGAACGGGTCACAAACGTCGACAAAAACTTTTTAAACGACCATTATAATATGAAGTTATCATTTGCTTATCCAGAGCGAGTAAAAAAAGAAAAAGACGCTTCTTTCTATCAAAAATGGTCGAATGAAACATGGGGAGCACTTGATCAACTCCCTGAAGGCACAGTTAGTGAAATTGCGCTTTCTTTTGATCAAGCCTATACTATGGAAGAAATTGAAGAGAAACTTAGCTCTACACTTTCAAGCGACATTTCACCCGTCTGGTATGCTTTAGACACTGGGTATGAAGCAAAAGGAAGTGATACAAGCAATCCGCTTGTAGATTTAACCTCATCTTTTGGGTTCCCATCAATGCTAGAGCTACCGTTTTATGAAGAAAAAGAAACCTTTACGGATGAAGAGCGCGTGGTGCAGCTACTGAAGCTGCTTGCTGATAACGAACGGACGGTTCAACAAATTAGATGGATGAACCCAGATGAACTTCAGTTAACTAACCGATACAAATTTGTAAAAAAGAACGGTGTTAAAATATACGGCATTGTCTTAACAGGACCAACAAAAGAACTGCTAAAACTAAAGAACGAACCGTCGATTACCTATTCTTCTTTAGGAGAAGTAGAGTTATGGAATTGGTTTACTCGTCCCACTCAAGGTACCTTGCATTAAAGCATGAGAACATTACGTTTTCATGCTTTTCTTTTTACATGCTATGATAAAACGAAAAGGAGTGAGGATTTTGAAGTATCTATCCATGTGGACTTTCCTTATTATTTATGCATGGCTATTAGCAGCAAAGGAAAAAACGACCTCGTCATGATGAAGTTGATCTCTGGGCAATTCGCAACAGTGGAGCCACTCGTCGTTATGATTTTTTCTTGTTTAGGACTATTCCCTCTTTTATTTGCATCACTAATTATGCCAAACGACTCATTTAAACTTCCAGGCTGGCCTTTTTCACTGCTCTCTTTTGGATTAGGAGCCTTCGCGCTTTTACCTTACTTTGTACTAAATGGCGAGAAATCAACTAAGAGTCGCGGATTTAACCTTCTAAACAAATGGTTAACCTCACCCACTTTCTTACTGTCTTTGTTGACAATCACTCTCATTCTTTATTTGTATGGTTTTGCAGCAGGCTCATTTTCAGGTTATATAGAAGCTTTCAAGCATTCTGAATTAGTTAGCGTTATGACCGTTGATTTTTTTGTCCTTACTTGGTTAACCTATATTCTTTTTAGGAGTCATCGCTACTGATTCATATGTGTTCTGCCTATCTTAGGGCCCCTCGTTTTACTTTTAACTATAAATCAAAAAACAACACATCTTTAAATACATTTTTTAGCATTAAATAATTATGTTGCATTTCCACAAATATTGCTTTATAATCATCTCTTGTACACATGATTGCGATTGTGTAAAATTCCTAACACACACCATGTATACCTTTTTAAAAGGTATACCTACATACCTGCGCTGTGCGTATACTCATGTTGTCTTAAACCTTTGAGTGTTAAAAGGGAGTTCAAAATTCAGTTGCGGATAGCATGCCCTTCTTGGGACGCTAAAACCGACTGTGCGAACACCCACCTAGTTGATCTGGGTATTTAAGACACTTCGAGTTACGGCAGTGCGGGCTTTTTATTGCATTTAAGTTTACATAATTATATTATTGTCTATTTAAAAGTAAATAGATACACGATGTTTAGTTTTTTCCAACGGTGGTATATCTTAAGTAAGACGATAAACTTAAGGAGCTGATTCAAATGAATAAGCAAGAAATGATGGATAAGTTATCGAACTTACTAGATGAAAACCGAGTGGGTACATTAGCGACCGTTGTGAATCAAAAACCTAATTCTCGCTACATGACGTTTTTTAAAAAAGATGGTGACATTACCTTGTACACGCCAACAAGCATAGCTACGCATAAAGCTGATGAAATTGATGAAAACGGCAACGTGCATATTTTGCTTGGCTATAACGGCGAAGGATACGGAGATAATTATGTAGAGGTGTCTGGAATTGCTAAAATTAATGATAATCAAGAGTTAAAGAACCGCTTTTGGAATGATCATATGTCACAGTGGTTTAATGGACCTGATGACGCTAACTACGTTTTACTTGAAATTACGCCTACTCATATCAAGTTGATGAATGAAGGGAAAGATACACCAACTTCTATAAGCTTATAGTGAAATGAAAAAATGCCTCCCGCAGGAGGCATTTTTTCATTTCACTGCTTGAAGCAACTGTTCTGCTGCTTGCTTAGGTGACATTGCTAAGCTAATCGCTGTAATAATAGATATACCGTCAGCACCACCTTGAATGACTTTCTCAGCATTTTCGGCTGTGATGCCTCCAATCCCTACAATTGGGAAATCAATCTTCTGTTGACGAGCTTGCTGAATTAAATTTGTGCCTTGAACAGCTTTTGTATCTGTTTTTGTAGTGGTTGGAAATACAGGCCCCATTCCCACATAATCCGCTTTATCTTTAATTGCTTGCTGTAGTTCTTCAATCGAATGAACCGACACACCGATTAGTTGATGAGGAGCCTTTTCTTTCACAATATACGCTTTCTCGTCTTCTTGACCAATATGAATACCATCAGCACCTAATTTGATTGCCAAGTCAACATCATCATTTACAATAAAAGGTACCTCATGCTGTTTACAAATTTGTTGAAGATCATAAGCAAGCTGATACTTCTCTTTTCCTTGCAGAGCTCCCTCTCCTTTTTCACGAAACTGGAACATCGTAATTCCACCCGCAATCGCTTCTTTTAATACGACTCGCGGATCTCCCTTACAATTATTGCTTCCCATAATAAAATAAACTTTTAGATACTCTTTAATATTCATCTTCTGTTAGCTCCCTTCTACTGCTGTTCAACTCTTGCTCCGCTTTTCACTTGTTCTGGATGAATATGGTGTAAAGCATCCAAAAAAGCGGTTTGAAAACTTCCTGGCCCTTCACCTGCTGCTTTATCAGCTGCCAGTTCAGCTGCGACTTCATATGCGCATAACGCCTCAAGAACTGCTTCAACAATTCTTTTCTTTTCAACTGCAACAAAGGCACCGATAACGGATGTTAATAAACAACCGGTCCCTGTTACATTGGCAAGCATTGAATGCCCGTTTGTGATAATATAAGCTGAATCTCCATCACTAACAACATCTTGTACACCCGTTACAACAACTACTGTTTTCAGCTGCTTTGCAGCCATTTTAGCTAACGTAACGACATCCCCTTCTTCAGGTGCTGCATCTACACCTTTTATCGCCCAGTTTTCTCCTACAACATTGGCAATTTCAGCAGCATTTCCTCGAATAACTGCTATGTTTACTTTATTTAATAACTCTCTTGCTGTAGCTGTACGAAATGGTGTTGCACCTGCTCCGACTGGATCAAATAT
Source organism: Priestia veravalensis (assembly GCF_001457055.1). Lineage (NCBI taxonomy): Bacteria > Bacillati > Bacillota > Bacilli > Caryophanales > Bacillaceae > Priestia > Priestia veravalensis. The sequence continues at coordinate 68,170 of NZ_KQ758631.1, forward strand.
AACCGGAACGCCTGCCTCATTCGCTGCTTTTCCTGCAATTATCATCGCTTCAACTTCAGTACTTGTTAACGTTCCCATATTAAGCACGAGTGCTCCAGCGATTTTAGCCATATCCGCAACTTCTTCTTTTGCATAAGCCATTACGGGCGATGCGCCTAAAGCCAATAAACCGTTCGCTGTAAAATTTGTTACAACAACGTTCGTCATATTGTGTACTAGTGGCTTTTCTTGTCTTACTTGAGATAATAAATGACCTATTTCCTTTTGGGCTGTCATTTTTCCATCCTCCTACCTTTCGATATAAAAAAGCACCCTGCATGAACGCAAGGTGCTTTTACAATCTACTCACATTCCCTACGCTGGCATTATCCAACAGGTTCAAATGGTCTATGATGGTTTCCTAATCATACTCTCAGCCTGCATCCGCAAGCTCCCCATTCTATTAAACTATAGTAAAAGTCTACTATATAAGTACGCTTCATGGCAATATTGAGGCTATCTTGATTTTGTTTTTTCACTTTCAGATTCCCGAGACTGTGTCAAGCAGTTCGTTCATAAACTGAACAATGGAGGTGAGAGTTAAATGAAGAAAAAACTTTTGCTGCTATTTGTTCCACTGCTGTTGCTTTTATCCGCCTGCCTCAACGACCCCGTTCAAGACGATTTATTAAACTATTCAAATACTGAAATCCCCAAGGTCAGTGAACTAGAAATACAGGCGGTTGAAGCATATGACAGCGTATCCGGAGCTAACTACACAGATGATTTTACGATGTATGATACGCTTGTGGATGAAGTCATTCCACAATATCGTGAATTTATTGAAGAACTTGAAAAAATCGAAGTAGAAACAGATGAGCTACGGGCGCTCCATGAAGATTATATTAAAGCTGCCAATACTCAGTATAACGCTTTTGCAAAAATTGTTAGCGCTCTTGAAAAACAGGACCCTGAATTAATTGTCGAAGCTAATGTGATGTTAGATGAAGCGAGAAAAGGAATGCGTAAATATGCAAGTGATATTAAAAAACTTGCCAAAGAGCATAAGGTTACGTTTGAGAAGGGTGAAGGGCTATAAAAGTGAAATTAAAATCAGGTGCACGCACCTGATTTTATTTCGCAACCCGAAAAAGATTGACAAACGTATCATAAAATTCTATATTTATATACCTGTAGACAGGTTTGAGAATTAATGATATACCATTCAATCTTGATTAAATATGCTATTTTGTAAGGAGATAAAGATGACTACCACTACTATTACTACAAATGAAGAACATTCAATCTTAGAGCCAAAACCATTTAAAGAATCTGTCGTCATTCCTTTTTGGAGCTTGACAATCATGCTTGTAGTAATGAACACTACAATGTTTAACGTTGCTCTTCCTAAAGTATCCACAGAATTTGCTTTAACATCTTCAACCTCTGCTTGGATTATTACTGGCTATTCTGTTGTTTTTGCAATTGCAACAATTACATATAGTCGACTATCCGACTTCATTCCGATTAGACAGCTGCTAACGACTGGCTTAACGCTGCTAGGGATTGCTTCAATTATTGGCTTTGTGTCGAACAACTTTACAATGCTGTTATTTGCCCGCGTTCTTCAAGCTGCAGGAGCAGCAGCAGTACCTGGACTAGCAATGATTTTAATCACGCGCTATATCCCGAAATCCAGACGTGGTAAATCAATGTCTATGATTTCTTCTGCTGCGTCACTTGGATTTGGTCTTGGTCCTGTTATTGGAGGAGCAGTAACGCAGTATATGGGTTGGAACTTTCTATTCATCGTAACAGGGTTAGTTTTAATTTTCATCCCATTATTTCATAAGGTTTTACCTGCTGAAGATAAAAAGAAAGTTTATTTTGACATTCTAGGTGGTATCCTAACAGCAGCGGGTGTGACCGGCTTTTTACTATTTCTAACTTCCTATTCTTTATTATTACTAGCGGTCGGTATTGTAGCCATTATTTTATTAAGCATTCGTATCCGCAAGCATAACCATCCATTTATTGAGCCCAAGCTTTTTCAAAGTAAAGGCTATTTACTATTAAATGGTATCGGTTTTGCAGCATACATGACTCACTTTGCCACTCTTTTTATTATGCCGTTATTATTGGTACAAGTTTTCCAAAAAAGCTCTGCTGAAATTGGATTACTCATTTTCCCAGGTGCAATTCTATCAGCCATTGCTTCTCGTTTTATTGGTAAAATTATTGATCAGTTCGGAAACAAAGTATTAATTCGATTTGGCCACTTATTTTTAGCTATTGCAGCTTTACTTTTTACCTTTTTCAGCACTGTATCACCTACAGCCATTTTATTTATGTATATGTTTATGAGCATTGGTTTCACATCCCTTACGTCTAGCGTAGCAAACGAAATCTCACGCATGCTACCTTCAGATAGTATTGGCACAGGAATGGGCTTTTCACAACTTTCTCAGTTCGTTGGTGGAGCTACCGGCGTAGCTTTAACAGGAGTAGCAATCGTTTGGCAAAAAAGCTTACCAATCGAATCAATGTTTCAAAATTTATTTATTGGCATGACCGTATTAATTGTCGTATCATTTATGTTATTTTTAGGATATAAACGCTTTGAAGCAGAAACGTCTGAAGACTAACTTAACATACAAAGGAAGGGATTATCCGTGAACGGTACATTATCACTCCAGCCTCTCGAAGCTTCGTTTTATAATCAACCAACGTTATCTTTAGCACAATCCCTTCTCGGTTGCCTGCTTATTCACGAAACAAGCGAAGGTACTACTTCTGGGTTTATCGTTGAAACAGAAGCCTATATGGGACCTGAAGATCGTGCTGCACATAGTTTTAATAACCGACGAACAAAACGAACCGAAGTGATGTTTGGCGCTCCTGGCAATGTGTATACCTATGTAATGCACACCCACTGCCTTGTTAATATTGTCAGCGGCCCAGTTAATAAGCCAGAAGCCGTGTTAATTCGAGCAATCGAACCTTTTAGTGGAATTGATCTTATTCAAAAGCGTCGAAAACAAGCTCTGCCTAAAAATTGGACAAACGGACCAGGTAAGTTAACAAAAGCACTTGCGATTACAATGAAGGCTTATGGACATGACATTACTAATTCTCCTCTGTATATCTCAAAAGGATTTACGCCTACAGCTATTTCATCAGGGCCAAGGATTGGCATCGATAACTCTGGTGAAGCAAAGGATTATCCTTGGCGATTTTGGATTACGAATCATCCATATGTATCAAAATAAAGAGTTTGGGACATAACAAAATGATGGCTTCTAAATGACGAACACTAGCTGTTCCCATCTCTTTAGTTTGTCTCAACACGTTCGTTCCATTGCGCTACGGCCACTCGCTTTCCGCGGGGAGGAACCTGAGCTTCCTCGCTGCGCTGCGGAATCTCCGTTTTCCCTCTCTTTCCCGCAGGAGTCGAGTGTCCTACGCTCCATTCCACCCTGTTTCCAACATTGTTTTCACAACCAAAAAACCCTGAACGATTAAAAGTTATGAACTCTCAATCGTTCAGGTATAGTAAGGACTGAACTACTTATGTCTCAGTCTCTTTATTTATACCCACCACATTTGTGAAGGCTGCTCTTCAATTAAAATACTTTGAAGGTTTGTTACGGCACGCTTAAACCCTTCATTAATTGACATAATCGGGTCTTCATGCTCTATGCTTACAACATAATCATAACCATACGTACGTAAAGCGCTCATCATATCCGACCATTCTGTTAAGCTATGTCCACATCCTACTGAACGGAACGTCCATGCACGAGAGCGAACTTCACCATAAGGCTGCATATCTGTTAATCCATACATATTAATGTTTTCTTGATCCAAATACGTATCTTTTGCATGGAAGTGATGAATCGCATTTTCTTTAGCCAGAATTTTAATGGCTGCAACAGGATCAATTCCTTGCCACCACAAATGACTTGGGTCTAAGTTTGCACCGATTGCATCACATGTTTCTTCACGTAGCTTTAATAATGTATACGGTGTATGTACTAAAAATCCACCGTGAAGCTCCAAACCAATTTTCACATTGTTCTCTTGTGCATAAGCGCCTACTTCTTTCCAATAAGGAATTAATTTTTCTTCCCACTGCCACTTTAAAACATCACCATACTCATTTGGCCAAGGCGTAACGGGCCAGTTTGGATATTTCGCCCCCTCATGATCACCTGCTGTCCCTGAAAAACAATTTACAACTGGGACATCCAATAGCGAAGCTAGTTTAATCGTTTTTAATAGCGTTTCATGAGATTCTTTTGCAAAATTAACCTCTGGTGAGATTGGGTTTCCATGACAACTAAATGCGCTAATCGTTAATCCACGATTTGTAATTTGATTTTTATATGCTGTTCGTGCGGCTTCATCTTCTAACAGCTCATCTAATGGACAATGATTGTTTCCAGGATAGCCTCCTGTTCCAATTTCCACTGCATGAAGCCCAGCTGCTTTGACAGTATCAAGCATTTCTTCAAATGATTTATCTGCAAATAATACGGTAAATACCCCTAGTTTCACCTTGTTTTCCCCCTTTTTCACTTCTTACTACTATTATAAATAGCATCGATGATTGCTGATGTTTGAAGCGCTTCTTCCGGCTTTACAACGAGATCCTCTTTACCTTTACAAGCATTAATAAAATTGTTCGCTTGTAATAAGCTAAAGTTTTCTTCCCCATCTATCCAAGCTGCTTGGCTATTTAACAACATGCCATTTTTGGATGTATATAATTCAAACGGGAATACATTGATGCCTCCATTAACACCAGAGATGCTTACATGCTCTTCGTCATCTGGTATGTTAGCTGACCAAGATGTTTCAAGTAACAAAGATGCACCGTTATCAAATTTGACATAGGCTGTGACGTGGTCATCTACTTCAAACGTTTCGTGATTAAACGTACCCCACTGATTTAGCTGGTTGGGTGAACGGCTTAAGTCGTTATACGTAGATCCCACTACTTCTGTATGGCTTGGATTCCCCATTAGCCATACAGCTAAGTCAAGAAGATGACAGCCGTAGTCGATTAAGCTCCCTCCACCTTGCAGCTCTTTATTAGTAAACACGCCCCATCCTGGTACCTTTCGGCGTCTCATTGCTCGTACTCGCGCAACAAGTGGTTTCCCCACTTCGTCCATGCTTTTTTTAGCCGCCTGTGCTTCCTGCATGAATCGATAATGATAGGCAATTGCTAACACTTTATCTGCTTTCTTCGCTTCTTGAATCATCTGCTCACATTCAGCTTTCGATAAGGCCATTGGCTTTTCACATAGCACATGAACACCAGCTTTTAACGCTTCTACTGCGTATTCAGCATGGAATTTATTCGGTGTACAAATGCAAACAGCATCGACTTCTGCAAACATGTCTTTGTAATCAATAAATACATGTGGAATATTATGCTCATTTGCTACTTCCGTTGCACGCTCAGCGTTAATATCACTTACAGCCACAATCTCACACTCATCCTGTAGCTGTTTAAATGCGGGAATGTGGCGGCCTACTGCAATGCCGCCCACTCCAATAATTCCTACTTTCACAGCTGTCACCTCATTACACTTGCTTAATTTGTTTTGTTTCACTTGACTCAAGAGCAGCCAAAATAACAGCTAATGACTTAAATCCTTCTTCGCCGGAAACCGGTGTTTCGGTATCGTTAATGATTGCATCCACAAATTTTTCAACAACGTGAGAGTTGCTTTGACCACCATCATCATTTGATTGAATTTTTCCTAACTCGTACTTCACAACTTCCCCAGTTGTGTATTGAACTACTAATGAATAGTTTGGATCATCTTCTAGGCGAAGAATTGCTTTTTCGCCATAAATGATTGTTGAATTATCTTCTTTGCTTGTGTACGCCCAGCTTGCTGCTAGCGTACCCACAATACCGCTTTCTGTTTTTAGTACGCACACAGCATTATCATCTACGTCGCCAAAGTCTTTTGCAGTTGTTTCGACAAATGCACCAACTTCAACGATTTCTTCTCCTAAAATGTAGCGAAGCAAGTCAGTTTTGTGAACACCTAAATCTCCCATCGCTCCAATAAATGCTTCTTCTTTTCTAAAGAACCAGCTGTCTTTACCATCTACGCTCCAACCTTCTGGACCACCGTGTCCGAAAGCTGTACGGAAGCTATAGATCCTTCCAACTTCGCCGTTTTCAATTAATTGGCGTGCTTTTTGATGAGATGCTACAAAGCGTTGATTATGAGCAATCATAAGCTTTTTGTTGTTGGCTTTAGCCGCTTCAATCATTGCTTCAGCTGATTCTTTTGACGTTGCCATTGGCTTTTCGCACAAAACATGTACTCCGCTGTTTAATGCTACAACCGAGATAGGAGCATGCAGGTAGTTCGGTGTACAAACGCTAACTGCATCTACCGTTCCACTTGCCAACAGCTCTTCATAACTTGTATAAGCCTTTACGCCGTATTCACTTGCTACTTTATTGACACGCTCTTCGTTAATATCGCAAACTGCTACTAACTCTACATCTTTGTTCATTTTATATTCTGGTAGATGGCGATACTGAGCAATACTTCCACAGCCGATAACCGCTACTTTTAATTTCTCCATTATTCTTCTCCCCTTTAATTCTTTAGTTTTTCACCGTAATTTTTTCAAGTGGCTGAGCGTTTCCGTATACTGGACGCTTGCGATCAACAGGCTTCGCCCAATTTACAGCGTTTACAATTACACGTTGGATATCTTTATGGTGGTAAGTTGGGTATGTTTCATGTCCTGGTCGGAAGTAAAATACCTTCCCATTTCCACGCTTATACGTGCAGCCACTGCGGAAGACTTCTCCGCCTTCAAACCAACTTGTGAAAACAAGTTCATCTGGAGCTGGGATATCAAAGTGCTCTCCATACATTTCTTCACGCTCAAGTTCAATAAATTCTGAAATACCTTCTGCAATTGGGTGAGAAGGATCTATAACCCATAAACGCTCTTTTTCATCTGCTTCACGCCATTTTAAATCACAGCTTGTTCCCATTAATGTTTTAAAGATTTTTGAAAAATGCCCCGAATGTAAGACGATTAGTCCCATACCATCCAACACGCGTTGCTGTACTTTTTGGACAATCTCATCAGATACTTCTTCATGAGCTAAATGTCCCCACCATACAAGCACATCAGTATTTTCAAGAACTTCATCAGTTAATCCATGCTCAGGCTCATCCAGCGTAGCTGTTGCAGTTGCATAGCCAGCTTCTTGTAAAAATGAAGCGATGGCGCCGTGAATTCCTTCCGGATAAACTTCTCTTACAACTGGATTTTTTTGTTCGTGACGATTCTCATTCCATACCGTTACTTTTGTCATTTTTATATCCCCTTTGTCATCATTAACTTTTAGTGAACCGATTAACTTACCACTTACCCTTTCTTTTTAGCCGTGGACTCTCGATGAATAAGCTCCGTCGACAGTCGAATATGCTGAAGTGCAGTAGTGTCATTTTCAATTGCTTGAATGATTGCTGTGGCAGCCACCGATCCTTTATTAAATACATCTTGACGTACCGTAGTTAAGCTAGGTGTAGCATAACTACTAAACGTTAAATCATCAAATCCCACAATTGAATAGTCTTCTGGTATGCGCTTACCTTCCTCTTGTAGCGCTTTCATTATTCCTAATGCTAGCGTATCAGATGAAGCAAAGAATGCAGACATAGAATGTGGACGTGATAATAACTCTTTTCCCATCCTGTATCCATTTTCAAATGAACTATCTAACGCTTCGAATACATGTGATTTGCACGGCTTGATTCCCGCTGCTTTGAGCGCTTTTTCGTAGCCAATAAACCGCTTATAGTCGATGGGGCTATTTGTCATTCGGTGCGCAATGAAACCAATCGCACTGTGCCCTAGATCAATTAAATGTTTCGTAGCCTGGTGGCCACCTTCCTCGTCGTTCATCGTAATATGATTGAAATAACGCTCGTACTTATCGTATGTATCCACTAACACGATAGGCTTGGATAACGCTTTCATCTCTTCGTATAAACGATTTGGAAATACCCCTAAAAATAAGAGGCCATCTACGTTTCGCTTCCGAATCCATTTCATACATTCACTTGGGCTTTGCACACCTGAAATGAGTAAATCATATCCATTTTTACGAAGTACGTATTCGATTCCACTAATCATTTCACTTTGATAGTGATTATCTTTAAACATCGTAACAAGGGAATCGTTCACTAACGGAAACATAACCGCAATGACATTTGATTTCCGCTTTGATAAGCTTACTGCGGTTAGATTTGGTTCATATTCAAGATCTTTAACCGCTTTCAAAATTCGCTGCTTTGTTTCATCTGATACTTTGTTAATACCATTTAACACATAAGATACAGCTGCGGGAGAAACTCCTGCGTGCTTTGCAACATCTCGAATCGTTATTTTCCCATTCATATACCCACTCCAGTTAAACGGTTAACTAGTTACACGCTCATTATAAGTCACCTTAAATTTCAAGTCAATCCTCTTTTTTAAAAATAAGAATGGTTCTTTACACTTAGCAGACCTTTACGGACAGTTACTCTTCTTCTTTATCTCACTCTATTAAAGTGAAAAGCTGACTGTTCGTTAAGGATGTGTACATTTATTACGATTATTGTTAAATTTATTTAATATCTTCCTAGACTGGTATGTTTTCATTAATGACAAGACACCTCATATGCTGTTACTCTTTAGAACGTGCACGCTAAAACACTACACATCGGAGGTTATAAAACTATGTGGAAAAAGTTAGCTATTATTGGTGCTTTAACAGTATCTATGCTCGGATTAGGGCATTCAGCAAGCGCAGCGGAAACAACGCATCGCGTAGACAGCGGCGAGTCCCTTTATAAAATTGGGATGGAATATGGTGTCTCTATTAAAGATTTAAAAGCTGAAAACAACAAAGAAACTGACGCACTTGCAATCAATGAAACACTAAAAATCCCAAGCTCAATTAGCAGTACAGACAAAGATCTATTAGCTCGCATTATACATGCAGAAGCAAAAGGAGAGCCTTACGCTGGAAAGGTTGCCGTTGCGACTGTTATCTTAAACCGTGTCGATGATGATGCGTTCCCAAATTCTATTCGTGAAGTCATTTACCAAAAAGGCCAGTTTGAACCTGTAAGCAATGGTGAAATTAACAAGCCAGCTGATGCTGAAGCGAAAAAAGCAGTAAACGAAGCGTTAGCATTACATGGGGGAGGTAGCGGTTCTCTCTTCTTCTTTAACCCTTCAAAAACAGATAATCAATGGTTACGTCAAAAAGAAGTCACTACTACAATCGGTGATCATGTTTTTGCAAAATAACAAATGAAAAAAGCACTCCTTTTGGAGTGCTTTTTTACCTAGTAGGCACTAGCTAAATTAAATAAAACCACAATAATAATGAATGGCAAAATATATTTAACTAGGATAAACCACGTTGAAAATAACCTTTCAGATTTTGGGCTTCCCGTTTTAAATTCTTCAAACACGTGCTCTTTTTTCATTTTCCATGTAATAAAAATAGCGATTAAAAGACTTCCAATGGGAAGCATTAAGTTACTTACAAAGAAATCTGCTGTGTCAAAGATGTTTCTACCAAACACCGTGATGTGCTTTAAGACACCAAATGACAGCGCTGAAGGCAACCCAACAAGAAAGACAATAGCTCCTGCTAACACTGCAGATTTTGGACGCTTCTCCTGCTTTTCTTTTGTAAGAGCCGCCACAATAATTTCTAAAAGTGAAAAAGATGAAGTTAACGTTGCAAATAAAAATAACAGCAAAAATAGTGCTAAAAATACAGGGCCGAATGGTACTTGCTCAAACACTTGCGGCAATACAACAAAAAGCAATCCTGGCCCTTCTGTTGGTTCCATGCCTAATGCAAATACGGCAGGAAAAATAGCTAACCCAGCGAGAAGTGATACAACCAGATTTAAAACAGAGATGGAACCGGCAGATTTTGTTAAGCTTATATCTTTTCCTAAATAAGAACTATAAGTAACCATGCAAGATAAACCTACGCATAGAGAAAAGAAAGACTGCCCTAATGCGTACAAAACAGATGTACCTGTAATGGCACTAAAATCAGGCTTCAAAAAGAACTCTATACCTTCCATTGCCCCATCTAGCGTTAACGAACGAACAACGATAATTAAAAAACAAATAAATAACAAAGGCATCATATATTTGTTTGTACGCTCAATCCCTTTTTGAACTCCTCTTGATACAACATATACATTAATAATCAAAAATAAAGCCTGAGCTCCAATTACTAGATAAGGCTCTGCAATAACCGTATTAAAAAGTGCACCATACTCTTTTCCAGTAAGTAGTCCACTAAGACTCATAATGGTATAAAGAATAATCCATCCGCCTACAACGCTGTAAAAAGACAACAAGACCAGACAGCTGATAACGCCTACTCGTCCAATCCAAACCCAAGCTGTGTTGGGGGCAATTGCTTTATATGCACTAATCGCTTCTTTTCCAGTATGCCTACCAATAATAAATTCCGCTAACAACAACGGTAACCCGATAAAGAGCGTAAACAGTACAAACAATAAAAAGAATGCTCCTCCACCGCTTGTCCCAGTCACATAGGGAAATTTCCAAATGGCACCAAGACCGATCGCAGCACCTGCAGATGCTAATACGAATCCTAAACGTGAAGACCACTGATTTGCTTTACTCATATAACCAAATTCTCTCCTCTTCTATACTCATCTGAATAGTACTTTATCATATATTGAAGAGAAAATCATTCTCTATTGCATTTTTTCAAGAAAAACACTGCTTGTTTCGTTTTCTTACAATAACTTTTTTGTTCTAGCTATTCGCGAAAAGAAGACTCGTCACCATCATATGCTTCTTGATTCGAAATAATTTCAATATGCAAGTGTCCTGCTTTTTCTAATCGAAGGACCTCTCTTTCCGCTTCTGCATAATCTTTACATGTAATTTGACTGTACTCCATATTTTCTTTATCTGTATAAGCTACTAAATACGTCATTTTTAAGCTCCTCTTTTACTTTATTACTTATGATATAGCCTTGAATGAATCCCTTTAAACATCCAAGACTATTTTTTTCTTCTTCACATATTTATATATAAAATCCGTTTGGTGTAAAGGAGGGTACAGAATGGCTTTTATTTTATCTTTTATTCCCATTGTTGTCCCTTTTGGCATATTGATTTGCTTAATCGGTTTCACATCTTCTTTATTAGAGGATCGTAACGAAAAAAAGAAACCCTAGCAATCGCTAGGATTTCTTCACTTTCGATAATTACGAATGAGCTGAACAATGATATTAAGTACCAATATTACGACTACAACCCAAACTGTTGTTACAATCCCTGAGTATGCGCTTTGCTTAACAGAAATTGCAATAAAAGCCCATATGAATACGAGTGAGTATGCGATATCTCTGTTTTTTCTTGTAAACAAAACGCCTAATATTCCGCCCACTACAAGCATAATGATTGCCCACGTCTGTTCACCTAAACCAAACAGCGTTTCGATTCCATTAGCTTGGAATACAACAAAGACATTAACAATTGTTGCTACGGATACCCAGCCAATATAAATAGAAATCGGCAGCCTCATAAACCATGTTGTCATTCTGGAATTTTGAATGATGGAGTAAATAATCATTAGCGTTACTAAGAATAGAACGATGACGAGTAAAGCAAGAGTAAAGTAACGATATTGAAAGATAAAAATCCATGCACTATTTAGTAAACAACTAATGAAGAACCAAATACCAATTTTCGCATAGATTTCTTTTTGATCTTCTCTCGCAATAAATTGACGAATAATCCAGATAATTAGAAGCGTATAAATTAGGCCCCATATCGCAAACGCATAGCCTGCTGGCGTAAATAGTGTTGGTACGCTATCAGATACTTCACCTGTAGTTTGACCACCTATTGGTAAAGCGTTCGCTAAATAGTTTACGATTAACACAAGAACTAAACCAATCGCATTTAAGATACTATAAAAACGAAAATTTGCCATACTATTTCTCCTTTCCTGTAGATGTAAATATAGTTGTTCTAGCTAAAAAGATAAAATAGTAGCTTCTCTTCATTAATACCTCGTCTGACTTAAATTTATGCACTCGTTAACAATTTTTCTTAGAATAGGCCTTTTGACTCCTAAAAAAACAACAACTCAGCCTTAGACTGAGTTGTTATTTTGAATTTGCTTCTATACTTCTTGATTGACTGGATGATTTCTTTTCGTTTTTAACCCATCCTCTTAACATGGCAAATAAATAAATAGCTATGCTTGCTCCAATTGTAATAAGCACAAACAACCAATGCTGGCTCGTTGCAATCATTAATGGAGCAAATGTAATAAGGAGAATCTCTACCGGCGCAATCGGTATATATGCCAACGCGTAATCATCGAGTGTTTTACTTTTGCTTTCAGGATCCGCGATACGCAATAGTGCGATTCCCATTGCCGTTGTTCCTGTAATCCATCCCCAAGTAAAAATTCCTCGTTCAAACCAAATTGGACCAAAGAACTTGCCAGAAAGAACTCGGAATACAAACCATGCAAACAACAGACCGAATAATAATAACAGTGCAAAAGGTACAATATAGCTTGCTACCGCTGATAAACTAATAGAAGCAATACCAAACGCAACTAAGAAGTCTGTTGCACTTCCACTAATTCTGTTCATTACATCTGCATTAATATACTGATCGCTATTCGTTTTCTTCATAATACCTTTAATAGCTAAACCTACAAGAAAAGCTAGTGAAAAAGCCGGTATTGTTACTGAAGGCAATAACGTTTGACCTAGCTCACTTAAATAGTAGCCACCTAATGCGATAATTGTCACTAAAGCCACATGTAAGACAAGTGGATCAACAGCAATCGATGATACCGTATCCATTTTTGTAGAAGTGCGCTTTTCAGGGGGGATTAATCCTGTTCTTAATTCTCGTGGTAAGTCTTCAAATCTTGCAAGATAATTTGTTTCACCTTTTTTCGAATAATATTTAATGAACGCCAACCCTACTACGATTGAGCAAATAACACCAATTGTTGCTGATGTCATCGCTAGCGATAATCCTTCTTCCCATCCTTGCTTTGCAAACGCATCTCCGACAGCAGCCGCTGTTCCATGTCCACCGATAAATCCTGCTGCTAATAACAAGCCAAATCCTAAGTTTAAATCTCCCCAAACGTTATTTAATAGCAGCAATGAAAATAGTAAACCGACGCCCCACATTGCTAGCATAATCATTTGAGAATACGACCACATACTACCTACGCGACCCGCTATTTCTTTAAACTTTACACTTTGAGTTGCAATTGGAATTGCACCAAAAATAACCGCGATTAGAATACCTGGATAAGTTCCAATTTGATCAGTGAATGGAATGAGGCCAATACCGTTTGGCCCTAATGCTAAACCCAATATTCCGGCAATAATACTCGCAGGTAAAAATAAGTTTTGTACCCACCTGACCTTTGCTCGAATAATGGTACCAGCCACTAATAACAGTGAGATGAAACCAAGATCCACAAATAAATCCCATGCTGATAGATTCATTAAACAACCTCCTTAAAAAATATAATTCCTACTAAATTGACAGGACTAATTTATATTAAACTAGGCAAACTGAAAAGGCCATTTAGCTTCAGCTAAATACCTCTTCAATTTGTAGCTTAATTCTTTAATTGAGCTTGTTTAAACGTAACGAACTTACAATTATTATAGCATGATAGCACAGCCTTTGCACATTCCGACAAGATTCGTGACAATTTTCTCATTTTTTCATTAACTACTTCAATCGTTTAGTTACTAGTTTCATATGTAATTTATCTCATTTATTTTTTTAAAATATCACTATTCAAACTACTACTTTCCATTACTTTTGAACCGTTTTTTCTAAACTTTTGTATAATTCTTTTTTTTATGTTAAATTGAATAAGAATAAAATGAAAGAATCCACTAGGGGTGCCGTTTGGCTGAGACAAGGAATCTTGATCCCTTTGAACCTGATCTGGCTTATACCAGCGTAGGAAAGTGGTACGGCGTTGTCGTGTAATACACCAACAACTGTCTTTACCACTCCATATAATGGGGTGTTTTTTTGTTATTGCCTACATTTATAAGTGCATTCCTTGTGGATTCAATTAGGGAGGAATATCAATTGTCATTTTCAGCTCAATTACGCAAAGAAGCAGCTTACATTTACGATTCCATCTTTCAACATCCATTTGTTGCAGGTATTAAGGAAGGAAAAGTTCCAAAAGAAGCTTTAATTCATTATGTGTCACAGGATTATGAATATTTAACTGCTTTTGTTCGCATATACGGTGCGGCGTTAACAAAATGTAGTACCCGTGATGAAATGGAAGTGTTTAATAACGGTATTTCAATTGTTTTACATAGTGAAGTCCATCCTCATAATAATTTTTGTAAAGTAGCTGGCATTCGTTATGAAGATATGAAGCATCAGCCCTTAGCACCAACAGCAAATCATTATATTAGCCACATGATGACGGTCGCACATACAGGGACACTAGGTGAAATTATTGCTGTGCTACTGCCATGTCCATGGACATACGTTGAAATTGGCGAGCGTATTGCAGGCGAAGTGAACTTAACACCGGATCACCCTTTTTACGAATGGATTTCCTTTTATACCAATGGAGAAATGAAAGAAACGACAAAATGGTTTTGTGACAAATTAGATGAGTTAGCAGAAAAAGCTTCAGCTGAGGAACGTAGACGTATGAAAGAGCATTTTATCAAAAGTTGCGAACTTGAGTATCTATTTTGGGACATGGCCTACAAACAAGAGCAATGGCCTCTATCTCAAACCATCGTGCACTCATAACAAACAGGGCTTCTTATAAAGAAGCCCTTTCGTTTGACGTTATTTCAAAAACTTTTTAATCGTTTTTAGACTTTGGTTATCAGACGGATACTTAAAGGCAAAATCAAACTTTGTTGTTTGCTTCAGCACGCTTTTAAAGTGTGAAAACGTTTTAAAGCTTGCCTCACCGTGATATTGACCGATTCCACTCTCTCCAACTCCTCCAAATGGCAGGTGCGGCGTTGCCAGGTGCATAATCGTATCGTTAATGCACCCTCCCCCAAATGAAACCGTGTTAATAATTTGCTGCTGAACCTCTTCACTTTCTGAAAACAAATATAGAGCTAGCGGCTTTGCTTTTTGATGAACTGCACTTACGACCTCATCTACACTTTCATATTCAATAAGAGGTAAAATTGGACCGAAAATTTCGTCTTGCATAACGCTTGAATCCCATTTTACTTCGTCTAAGACGGTTGGAGCAATCTGGAGCGTTTCTTCATTATAATTACCGCCAATTACAACTTTTCCATCTTGTAAAAACTCAATTAAACGATCGAAGTGTCTCTCACTGACAATTCTGCCATAACGCCCGCTTGTGAGTACATCTTCGCCATAAAACTGCGTTACCGCTTTCTGTAGCTGTGCAATAAGCTGAACCTTTACGTCTTTATGAACTAGCAAGTAGTCTGGAGCAACGCATGTTTGACCAGCATTCATACTTTTACCAAACATGATGCGCTTAGCCGCAAGTTCAACATTTGCATCTCTATGCACAATACAAGGGCTCTTACCTCCTAGCTCTAACGTGACTGGAATGAGCTGCTTTCCTGCTTCTTGCATAATGACTTTTCCAACGTTGACGCTTCCTGTAAAGAAAATATAATCCAGCGGTTGCTTCAATAAGATTTGAGTCGTTTCCACAGCTCCTTCTATAACTGTAACAAACGAAGGGTCAAACGTTTTGGCAAGCAATTCTTCCATTACCCTTGAAACATTAGGCGTCAGTTCCGACGGCTTAATAATTGCTGTATTGCCCGCTGCAATAGCGCCAATTAATGGTGAAATAGCTAGTTGAAACGGGTAGTTCCACGGTGCAATAATGAGCGTCACTCCGTAAGGTTCCGGGATGATATATCCTTTTGAACCAATATGAGTCATGACTGTCTTTGCTTTTTTAGACTTCATCCAGCCGTCTAAATGCTTTAGCGTAAAGCGAATTTCTTCTAACAAAATGCCAATCTCAGAAGCATACGCTTCTATTTCTGATTTGTTTAAATCTTTTTTCAACGCCTCCATAATTACTTCTTCATTGGATTTAATCATGGATTGCAAATCCTTTAGTGCCTGCACTCGCACGGCTTTGGACTTTGTCTTTTGTTCATAGAAGTACCGCTTTTGCTTTTCGACAATATTGCTGATAATGTTCTCATCTGTAACGTAATACTCACTATGCTTCATTTCTTCACCTCTTTGATCATAAACATTCTTTTTCAATTGTTGAAATTAATTCCTTTAATAGCCCTACCGCATCTTCTAATGCGAGTGAATAATAACGCTGCGTTCCTTTTTGCTCAATACTTACAAGCTTTTGGTCACGTAATATTTTTAAGTGATGAGAAACTGCTGGTCGAGAGAGGGTTGATTCTTTTGCGATTTCATTGACCGTTAGCGGTTCCTTTTCTGCTAATAATAAAATAATGTCCTGTCTCGCTGAATCGCTTAGTGCTTGAAAAACAGGAATACTGGATCGAAATAATTCCACTGCGCGTGTACTCATGCTACCTATCCTCTCTTACTTAACTTCTTGCATACTTCTTACAACTTTTGTAATAAGCTTACGTGGGAAAAACCTCGGCAGCATAGTTGCTACTTTAAACTTTGCTCCAAGTATAATAATCGTTTTCCCTCTCATGAATTGTTCATAACCTACTTTCGCTACATCTTCCACATGGAGAGCCCCTGATTCAAATAATTTTGAGCCACTTAAATTAGCTCGGTCACTAAAGCCCGTCTTAGTAGGCCCTGGGCAAAGCGCACTAATGGTTATATTAGTATCTTTCAACTCATTCTCCAACGCTTCAGTAAACGATAAAACATAGGCCTTTGTTGCATAGTAAACAGCCATCAATGGTCCAGGTAAAAAAGAAGCTACTGATGCAATGTTAAGAATTCGCCCTTGGTTACGCTCCACCATTTCTGGTAAGAATAGCTTCGTTAAATACGTGAGCGTTTTTATATTTAAGTCAATCATATCTGCTTCTTCAGCCCAAGATGTCTCGATAAATGTACCATATAAACCGAAGCCAGCATTGTTGACTAGAAACTGAACCGTAATACGTTGTTGCTTTATTTCATCGTAAAGCTTTAACGCCTCTTTTTGTTTAGAAAGATCTTTTATACTAATTAAAACAGAAATTGAATAGTTATTTTCAAGCTCTTTCTTTAACTCTTCCAACTTTTCTTTACTACGTGCTACTAATACGAGTGAATAGCCATCTTCCGCAAAATGATATGCCAATTGTCTTCCAATTCCACCTGACGCACCTGTAATCAAAGCATATCCTTTTTCCATTTAAAACAGCCCTTGCGTTTATATATTTAAAAACTTAAACATTTGAACATATCTTATCGAACTTAGTTTATACTGTCAACTTTTTATACATACGAGCATTTTACAAATTTCTCTTTTTGTTTACATAAAAGGCTAATGTCGTCTAGTTTTGACAACCTTTGTCACCTAGCAGGAAAAATTAGTTAGATATGGTGAATACAACATACAACGAAAATCAAGCTAATACATACTTTTTATTAGGAAAGAATTAGAGGAGGAAAAAAAATGACTGAAATTTATACAATTAAAGCTGTATGTGACCGCCTAGAT
Source organism: Priestia veravalensis (assembly GCF_001457055.1). Taxonomy (NCBI): domain Bacteria; kingdom Bacillati; phylum Bacillota; class Bacilli; order Caryophanales; family Bacillaceae; genus Priestia; species Priestia veravalensis. Next base: position 85,907 of record NZ_KQ758631.1, read on the forward strand.
ATAGATCGTCGCACATTAAAAGGGTGGGAAAGTTCCTTACAGGGTTATTTATATATTGAGAGAAGAGATGGAGCACGTGTATATACTGAGGACAAAATTGAGTTGCTCAGTGATATTAACCAGCTATTTGCGGAAAACTGCACCTTAGATGAAGTGAAAGAATACATACAGCTAGTGAGCCAAGAAACGCAGACGGTCTATGAAGAAGCTGCTCCTACAGTTGACGAAGTGTCGTCTGCAGAGACGAACGAAGATGTAGAGTCAAAATCCCTTGAGAAACCTGAAGACAGAATTGAGGAAATAGATGAAAAGAAAACTCACCCGCCTATTGAAGAACCAATTACTGAAGAGAAAGCGAACGTGTCTAATGAAGAGCTACTAAACAAACAAAGTCATCTTCATGCTAATGAATCAGAACCCGTCTCTTCTAATGACGTTATCGTACAAGAACGAGAAATATTGCAAGGAGAACTTGTAGAAGCGGTGCGACGCTACGAGGATGTTTTTGAAGTATTAAATTCATTTAAAGATGATTTATTAAAAGAAATGCGTGAAGGAATGCGTAACGAAGTACGTGAAGAAATTGTTGGTGAAGTAAAAAAAGAGCTTGAAAAAAGCGCTAATCAAACGTACGAAATGGTTGAAACGGTGGGAGCTGTTATCTCTGAGTCTTCAGAACGTAACGCTAAAGAAGTCGAGAATATGTCTAAGAAAATTATCCGTGCCAATGAAAAAGCATTAGATGAAATCTCGTCCATTATGGATGAACAGTCTCATACCGCAGAGCAAAGCGCTGAAGAAATGAAATTGTATATGAAAGATATCGTAGCGAATGCCGATGAATCATCAAAAGAGATGCAATATTTACTTGATCGCTTTTCTAGCAATTCTACCGTTGCAATGAATCAAGTTAAATTTATGGTCGAAAAGCTCTCTAATTCTTCTAGCCATACGACAGAAGAACTGCGAGATTTAATTGATTCCATGAATGAAGAACGCGTTTACTATTTGAAAGAAATGGAAAAGGAAAGAAAGCTTCACCGCCAAAATGTGTCTGAGCGAGAAGAAATGTTCAATGATTTTGTTCAAACATTTCGCCAAACAGCTGCTGCTGATATGAAAAGAAAGCGAAAGTGGTGGAAGCTCTTTTTATCATAATAAGTAAAGTCCCCAGTATCATGGGGACTTTACTTATTTTACGGGTCTTACTAAAATTGTCGTAAGCTCTTTTAGGAATGCCTGTTCATTAATACCCCAAGCTATATATGATGGTTCTTTTTGTTCTTCAACTAATGTTTTAGGTCGAAAATCTGCGATACTTTGTCCTTTTGCTTCTCCACTTAACTCTACACTTACTTTACGTTGAACATATTGAATAAGCTCATCGTTAACTAAAGCCATTAACGGAACGATATCATGTATAGGCGTTCCTTGTATACCAGGCCATTGCTTTTTATAGGCTTCAAAATAATAAGTATAAATTGGTAATATTAGAGGTTGAAATGGGTTTTGACTGGTTGATGATATTTTTTGAATCGTTTCCGGCTTTACAATAACCTTATGAGTAACGTTTAATGGATACACTCGCACCTTTTCTGCTCGTTCCATAACTACATTAGCCGCAATAGAATCACCATGAAAGTTAGCTTCTGCAACAGGCGTAACATTTCCTGGCACCATAAAAGCGCCACCCATTATAAAAAATTCATTTACATATTCATTTAATACATCCCCATGAAGTACAAATAACATAGCTAATTCCGTTAGACGTCCCGTAGCAATCACCGTAATATTCCCTTTATACGTTTCAATTAACTCGAATGATTTACTAAATGACTCCACCGGTAACGCAAAGGATGGAGGAACATTAATTGGCCCTAAAGTTTCTCCATGTATCTCAGGATAAAAAACAGAGATTTCACCTGTGATTGGTCCTTTAGCCCCTTCTATAATTGGAATATCTTTACGATTTGCTAACGTTAAAACATAAGAAGTATTTAAAATCGCATCTTCTTTTGATACATTTCCATATCCGCTCACAATCCCTACTACGTTAATATTAGGATGTAAAAGAGCATACATAAGCGCCAAGGCATCATCAATACCTGGGTCCATAAACAACAAGACGTTAATCTCTTCTCGCAAAGCACCACCTCCCATTTTTTAACACACCTTATATAGTATATTTATGTTCAGTGATGCTTTGAAATACATGATACCCGCTTACAGATGCTCCGATCGTTCCTGCACCAGGGAAAATCGTATCTCCACAGAGCCATGCCCTTAACACCCGAGCGATGGGAAAGACTGTTAAACAGAGCATTCTCTAACGTTTGAGGAAATCCTCCTACGCCCCCTTGAGCTCTGGATGTGAAACGTTCCTACGCCACCGGTCCACCTGAAATTTGATGAATGGCAGATTCAATATGTGGAATGACTGTTTTTATTCCTTCAATCATTTTTGTTTCCATCACTGTTTTTTAGCATCGTAAGCTTCTTTTGTTTGCCACTTGTTTAGCTCAATATGAGTTGAAGCTGTAATCGTTCGATAGCCTTTTGGTGCACGCTTTTCATCATTTGGATGGGAGATGGAAACAAAAATGTGTTCAGCTTCTGTCATATCTCCTTGCTCTGATAGAAGAATTTGCTGAAATAAAGAAAGATTATTCGGTAAATCTTCTTCTTTGACAGCCAAATACATCGTATATGTACCCCACTGCGGTAATTTCGCTTTTGCTCTCAGCTTTGGGGTTAGCTTCATATATACGTCTTCATCTAGTATTGTGCCTAAGTTTTGAACCGGCACATTGCACACAACATGAAAAGCATCATAGGAATTATCACGATGGTCATGGATAATCCACCGATTGTCCTTTCTTTCTATTCGTACTGCTTCTCTTCCTTTTATTGCTTTTCCTCCATGATTTTCAATGTACGTCTGAAGTCTTTCTGCAACTTGATACAGTCCTCCCTTTACATAAAACGCTCCTTCGCGACTTTTACTTTTTAACGTTTTATTTCGTAATGACGCCGCAAATAACGCGGTCGCCAGAGTTCCCTGCAGGGTCCGTTTCATAATCATCTGGCCCTGCATGAATAACGAGGGATGAACCGTCAACATCTAGTAATGAATTAGGCTTTCCTTCCGCTAGCGTTACAAGTGAAGCGAAAGTCTCTGCGTTAATTTTCCCGCGCTTATCTGCTTCTAAATTAGGAAGATCACCACCGTGAGGACCTTTCGGGTTTTTAAATCCATGCTTACGATCATAGGGATTAAAGTGTCCACCTGCGGTTTTGAAATCTGGAACTTCACATTTACCAATTTCGTGAATATGAAAACCATGTCTACCTGGAATTAGCCCTTCTGCTTCGACTTTGATACGAACTCCATTTTTCTCTTCTGTAAAGGTTGCTTTCCCTACTTTTGCCCCTTTTGTATCCATTAATTCTACCGTTAATGGCGCAACTGATTCCTTATTTACTTCTGTAGCTGGTTGGTACTCATCCTGGGAATGTTGTTGACCTTGTCCTAACCCACAGGCAGCTAACAGTAAGAAAACTGCGCTGACACAGCATTTCATTAAGATTGTTTTCATTATTAATTCCTCCTTTAGCTTTCATATCATCATCCTTTCACATTTCATAGGTTTTTAGACGTCAAAAAAAGAGCGCGGGACAGGACGAAATAATTCCTTTTCAAATCAAAGAAGAACCATTACTTTTTTATAATGGTTGGGTTGTAGGAACAAGTTCGTTCCATTGCGCCCCACTCTTTTTTTAAATTGTTTTCTGAACCAACAAAAAATCCGAACGATTGAGAGTTAACTCTCAATCGTTCGGATAGATCACTAACTGAGATATTTATGTCTCAGCATCTTTTTTCTATTTGTTAATAATGTATTTTTTTTCAGTTCCATCAGCAAAGCGCACTTCTAATTCAAATGATTCATAATCACTATTTAAATTAAATACTTTTACTACTTCTTTGACAACATCTTTTTCAGGTGTATTCTGGTCAAACGTTAATTTTTCAAACTTAGATGATAGCTCTTCAAAAGCCTCATTGCCTTTTAAATGCTTATCATTTGCTTCATCGTCAATTTTTGCTTCCATATCATCTTTTTCATTTTCGTATTCTACTTCATAGTCATTGTTTAAACCTTCATACTCTACATCCAAATCGAACTTCGAGAAGTTAAACGCCCTATTTTGATCATTTTCGCTGTTTGTTGATTGTTGCTCTACGTTGTCTTCAACCGGAGCTTCTGGTGGTGGAGATTCCACTTCATCATTATTACATGCAGCTAAACCTAATAGAGCAGCGAACGATACAGAAAGAACAGATACTTTTTTCAACATAAAAAACGCCTCCTTAAATATACGACTACTATTCGTATACCCAACGGAGACGTTTATTATACGCATACTAGTAAATTACTTTACGCTTGAATATGAAATGCTGTACATTTTATTAAAATAAGTGTTGTACAATGCCTGTACTGCTTTTTCAAGTGCATCAGCCTTTACTCCAAACATCATGCTTACTTCTGAAGAGCCTTGGTTAATCATTTCTAAATTCACGCCTGCTTTGGCAAATGCTTCTGTAGCCTTAGCCGCAATTCCAACAGAACTGTTCATTCCTTCTCCTACTACCATTACTAGCGCTAAATTTCGTTCAATTGAAATGTTATCTACTTCCAACTCTGTTTGAATACGATCAAGTACCCGCTCTTCTACTTCCGGCGTTAGCTGATGTTCACGCATAACGACTGAAATGTTATCGATTCCGGACGGCGTATGCTCGTATGAAATCCCTTCATCTTCTAAAATTTGCAGAAGCCGTCTGCCAAATCCGATTTCACGATTTAACAAATATTTATCGACATGAATATTGCAGAAGCCTTTATCACCTGCAATGCCTACGACAGGTTGTTCGCCAACTTTTCGCTTAGAGACAATAAATGTTCCCTTTGCCTTGGGATTGTTTGTATTCTTGACGCATACCGGAATCCCGGATTTAAAGACAGGTTCAAGCGCTTCGTCATGGAAAACAGAAAAGCCTGCATAAGACAATTCGCGCATTTCTCGGTACGTCACTTCTTTCATTTCACAAGGTTTTTCAACAAGTCTTGGATCTACGCTATAAATTGCATCTACATCTGTGAAGTTTTCATATAAGTCTGCTTTAACACCAGCAGCAACAATAGAACCTGTAATATCAGAACCACCTCTTGAAAACGTCACAATATTGCCTTGTTCAGAGTAACCAAAGAAGCCCGGGATAACTAAAATGCCTTCACGCTCTTTCAACTTTGGTAACTCTTCATAAGAAAGCTCTAAAATTCTTGCTCGACCTGGCTCATCTGATACAAAAATACCCGCTTCTTTAGGATTTACATACGAAGCTTCTTCTCCTAAATGCTGTAGATATGCAGCCATTAATCTTGCATTATTATCTTCACCACTTGCTTTCAAACAATCTAATAAGCGGAATGGGTCATTTTTATGTAAAGAAATTAATGAGTCAATGTTATCAATGATTTCCGTGATAATCTCTTCAGACATTTCTAACTCAGTCACAATTTCTCGATAACGATCAATGACTTTGCCAAACTCTTCTACGTAATCTTCACCTAGCTGAATTTTCCCAGCCAACGCAATTAATAAGTCTGTCATTTTTGTGTCATCAGCATATCGCTTTCCTGGTGCAGATACAACAATCATTTTTCTCTCTTTGTCTGCTTGAATGATTTGTGCAACTTGTTTAAATTTCGCTGCGCTTGCAACTGAACTCCCGCCGAATTTCGAAACCTTCATGTTTGAGACACTTCCTTACCTGTTTTTAATATTCAACTATTGTAACATAATCTGTCTGACAAAAAAGCTTTCTGTCTAATTTTTCTAACAATTCTTCGAATATTAAATCTATTGTACTTCCAAAAAGAACAAATGTCTATAATATAAATACAAACCTCCTGCTTTTTACAGGAGGTTTTAACTTTTAAACTACTTTTTTCTTTTTCAATACTCCAACAAGTAGAGCTGTTACAACTGCACCGATAATGATAGCTAGTGCGTATAAGAATGGGTTACCCTCTACTACACCAATTACGAAAATACCACCGTGAGGAGCTGGTAAACCAATACCAAATACCATTGTTAAGGCACCTGCTACTGCTGCACCAATAACCGCTGCTGGAATTACGCGACCTGGATCTGCTGCTGCGAATGGAATAGCTCCTTCTGTAATAAATGAAGCTCCCAGCGCGTAACATGTTTTTCCTGCTTCACGTTCTTGCTGTGTAAATCTATTTTTGAAGATTGTTGTTGCTAACGCTAAGCCTAATGGAGGTACCATACCACCAGCCATAATTGCAGCGTGTGGACCAAAGTTTCCTGCATCAATCATTGCAATACCAAACGTAAATGCTGCTTTGTTGATTGGGCCACCCATATCAACGGCCATCATACCTGCTAAAATAATTCCTAATAATACTAAGTTACCTGTTTCAAACCCACTCAACCACTGTGTTAATCCATCATTGATTGCTTTAACTGGATCGATAATGACATAAAGCATAATCATTCCGGTAATGAATATCCCGAATAATGGGTACAAAAGAACTGGCTTAATACCATCTAATGCCTGTGGTAAACGACTGAACAATTTTTTCAATCCAAGTATGATATAACCTGCTAAGAAACCTGCGATTAGCCCACCTAAGAAACCTGCTTGACCAGTAGAAGCCATTAAACCTCCGACCATACCTGGTGCTAAACCTGGACGATCGGCAATACTCATCGCGATGAAACCAGCTAATACTGGAATCATTAAACCAAATGCGTTACCGCCACCAATTGTATTTAATGCTGCTGCAAACGCATTATAGGTTGGATCATCGGGTTTGACTGCATCAATACCAAACATGAATGAGATGGCAATTAAAATCCCGCCTCCTACTACGAATGGAAGCATTGCAGATACACCGCTCATTAAGTGTTTATAAAACCCTTTACGTTCTGAACTTCCAGAAGAACCACTCTCAGATTTACCACCGTCACCGCTATAAACAGGTGCATCTCCTTTAAGCGCTCGATTAATTAACTCTTCTGGTTTACGAATCCCTTGTGCTACTGGTACTTGTATGACCTTTTTACCAGCAAAGCGAGCCATTTCAACCTGTTTGTCAGCCGCTACGATAATTGCTGTTGCTTTTTCGATTTCTTCAGCTGTTAATGCGTTCTTAATACCACTTGAACCGTTTGTTTCAACTTTAATCGTAACGTTCATTTCTTTTGCTTTTGCTTTTAAACTATCTGCTGCCATATAAGTATGAGCGATACCTGTTGGGCACGCCGTAACTGCTAAAACTAGCTCATCGTCCGACTTTGTATCAACTTCTTCTGGCTGTTCATTCTCTGTTTCTTTATCATCAATTAACTGGATAACTTCATCAATTGACGCAGCATTTAATAATGACTGACGAAAATCTATATCCATTAATAACGTTGATAAGCGTGATAGCGTTTCTAAGTGAGCATTATTTGCTCCTTCACTTGCCGCAATCATAAAGAATAAGTGTGCCGGCTGACCATCAAGCGATTCATAGTCAAGCCCTTCTTTTGAACGCCCAAATGCAATTGCTGGCATCTTTACCGAGCTTGTCTTTGCATGTGGAATGGCAATCCCTTCACCAATTCCCGTTGTGCTTTGTGATTCACGGTTTAAAATTGCTTGCTTATATCCTTCACGATCGTTTAAACGACCTGCTTCATCCAATTTGCCAACTAACTCATCAATAACATCTGATTTTGATGAACTTTGTAGATCAAGAATGATTGTGTCTTTTTTCAATAGCTCTGTAATTCTCATTCTCGGCTCCCCCTACTTTATCTTTGTAATTGAAACTTGTTCTAATAATTCTTCTACATAGCTTTTTTCACATAGTTCAAGCGAGAAAGCTGTAGCACTACCCGATGCCACTCCTGTACGGAATGCCTCAAGTAAGTCATTTTCTTTTGTGTAAGCAGCTAGAAAACCCGCTACTAGTGAATCGCCTGCTCCAACTGAGTTTTTAACATTCCCTTTTGGTGCAGTTGCTCGGTACACTGCATCTTTTGTAATCAACAGTGCCCCGTCCCCAGCCATGGAAACTCCTACGTTTTTTGCTCCCATTTCGACTAGTTTTTGACCGTATTGAATTGCATCTTCTACACCGCTTACCTCAACATTAAATAATTCGCCAAGCTCGTGATGATTTGGCTTAATAAAAAATGGATTATGCTTCACTACATCTAGAAGTGTTTTCCCACTTGCATCTACGACAACTTTCACACCTTTAGCAGTAGCTTGTTGCGTAATCGTTTCATAAATATCTTTTGGAAGCGTTTTCGGAATACTGCCTGCTAACACAAGCACATCATGCTCTTTCATCTGAGAGATTTGCTGTAAAAGCTGCTGAAGAGCTTCTTCCGAAATAGTAGGCCCTTGTCCATTTACTTCTGTTTCAGCTTTTGTTTTTAGTTTTACATTAATGCGAGTATCTTCATTAACTCTTGTAAAAGCGGTTTTGATTTCTTCCGTTTTCAAGTAATCTTCAATATATGTTCCAGTAAACCCACCGATAAAACCAAGCGCTTTGTTTTCGACGCCCAATCGTTTCAACACGCGAGATACGTTAATTCCTTTTCCACCCGGAAACTTTACTTCGCTTGTTGTTCTGTTTAATTCGCCTTCTTTAAAGTCTGTTACATGTACAATGTAATCAACTGAAGGGTTTAACGTACATGTATAGATCATAATTTCACAACCTTTATGTCTGTTTTGTTTGCATATTGTATAAGCACCTCTTGCGGTAGCTCATTTGTAATAACAGTTGCTGCATGTAGGTCTGCTATTTTTGCAAAGCTGGTTTCAAAAAATTTTGTTGAGTCTGCCAGGATATAAGACTCATGAGATAGCTTCATCGCTGTTTGTTTAATAAGGGCTTCCTCAGGATCCGGTGTGGTGTATCCGTATTGATGATGAATTCCGTTTGCTCCCATGAAGCATTTATCAAAGCGATACTGCTCTAAACTTAAGAGCGCACCATTTCCAATTAAAGCACCTGTCTTATGCTTAAGAGCACCACCTGTTAAATAAAGGGTAATACCTTCTTTAAGCATTAAATTTAAATGCATAAGCCCATTTGTCACAACAACTACATCTTTTTGTTTTAAAAATGGAATCATTTCATACGTTGTCGTTCCTGCATCTAAAAAGATGCAATCGCCTTCATGGATAAGAGAAGCTGCGTATTCAGCAATTCTTTGTTTGTCTTCTACATTTTTATCAGCTTTTTCTATAACGCTTAGTTCAATTCGCTTTTTCTGAATTAGTGAAGCACCACCGTGAACACGTTTAAGTAGCTGTTCTTCTTCCAACTGACTTAAGTCACGACGTATTGTGGACTCAGAGGCACCCGTCACTTCAATAAACTCTTGCACTTTAACAAGCTCTTTTTCTTTTAAAAGCTTTAACATTAGCTGATGCCTTTCAGGTGTTAGCATAACGTGACTCCTTTTCCAAAAAAGCGTTTTCATTTATCTTTCATGATTTTACTTTAACACGCAAATCTTTCAAAATCAATCATAAAAAATCAGTTTCATTCACTTTTTTTATTTTTTTTAATAAAAACTTACGGTTAACGGAAGCGCTCTAATATGTAGGTTTCAACACATTTACACTAAAATCAAACGTTATAACCAAATGTTATAATGCGGTCATATTAATTGTTCAACCTGTCATCATTGAACGTTTATGATTGTTTTATAACAAATAAAGCTTGTTCACTTAAATTTGCCCACACCAAAAAGTTGTCCATTTTTTTGGACAACCATTGGGAAGTTCGTTATTTAAATAGAAACAACAGCATGTATAAAATGGATGCTAACGCCGATGAAATAGCTAAACTAGATGCAAAGCGAACGAGCCTTCTTTTGATGAACTGCGTTAACTCAATTTCTCTCACTTGACTTTTTTCATTTTGCATATCTTTCCCCTTCTTTTTTATATAGCTACGGCACACTTTACACTCAATACTACCTCGTCTCAATACTACCTCGTGCTGCCGCGAGCTTTTTTATCAGTATATGCAGACTCCACAAAAAAGATACAAAGCCAATGAATACAATAAAAGCTACTTCAAAATTGAAGCAGCTTAATCCATGCACAGCATTGCGTTAACAACAAAGCTTTCCCGAATAGAATATGTATAATAAGGACCCGTTGCTAAAAGGCGGTTTGATTGCTGATCAATACAATCAATCGTGACTCGATCATACTTTCGAACGCTACCTCCTTCATAAACATGTAGATTAACTAGTCGATGTTGTTCGCACGCTGTATGAAGGATTTGACTAATCTTTTCTCTACCTTGCATTCGTGCTGGTGGTGTCTCTAATTTTAGATGAGAACGATAAATTTCTTTCATCTGCTCCACATGTTCGGGCATCAAAAGCTTGGCATATTTTTTTAGTTCTTCTTGATACAACTCCCTCTCCCCTTTCATTATCCACATTAACGAACATACGTTCTTTTTGTAAGGCAGAAATTATTTTTATTTATCATAATATGCTTTATTCATTGCATAACTTTTTCATTTTTCCATATGAAGTTCAGCGTGTCAAAAAATTTACCTCTCGTTTTTAAAAACTAGTCTTTCATTCCAGTAGTCTCCTTGATATAATACATTTTCATGGAGATAGTTTCGCCAGAATGAAAATTAACACACTAGAAAGAAGATGTATATGATGGTAAAACGAATAAAAGAAATTATACTAATTTTATTTGGTAGCTTAATTTTTGCGCTTGGTATCAACTATTTTGCTATTCCAAACGAGCTTGCAGAAGGTGGCGTAACTGGGGTTACTATGATTACATACTACCTGTTCCAGTGGTCTCCAAGTATAACAAACTTTATTATTAACGGCCTGCTCGTTTTGGTTGGATATAAGTTTTTACATAGACGCGTCATTGTCTATACGGTCCTTTCTATTGTTGCTACTTCGGTTTTTTTACATCTAACTGAAGAAGCAGGAGCACCGCTAGACGATACGCTTTTAGGCGCCATCTTCGCTGGCCTATTCGTTGGAATCGGTCTTGGCCTCGTGTTTAGAGGCGGGGGGACCTCAGGTGGATCTGCGGTTATTGCTCGAATGACTAATGAATACTTTGATTGGAATATTAGCAGAACCATGCTTGCGATTGATTTAGTCGTTGTAGGAAGTGCCTATTTTGTAATTGGAGGCGAAAAAACGATGTACACCGTTATCGCACTCTACATTGGTACAAAGGTACTTGATTATATTATTGAAGGATTAAACCCTCGCAAAGCCGTAACGATTATTTCAACTCGTTCAAACGAAGTGGCTGAACAAGTTAATAATAAGATGGAGCGTGGCGTAACGGTTTTTACAGCGCACGGCAGCTATACAAAAGAAGCCAAACAAGTACTCTATATTGTAATTAACAAGCAAGAGCTTTTAGAGCTAAAGCGAATTATTCATAAAGTGGACGATCAAGCGTTTGTTGTAGTGCATGATGTGCGAGATGTATTTGGTCTCGGTTTTACTTTACCGAAAGCAGGCTAACCCTTCTATTATATAATAGAAGGGTTTTTTCACCATTTAGATAGCTTTATGTTTAAAATAAGTTAAGCCACTGACGAAAAAGAAAGCAAAGCTCCCTAAAACAGTAATGAGTAATGTTCCTGGTGTAAAGAATAAAAATTGAAAAATACCAGCATTGATATTTTAATACCAATCGTTATCGTTTTATTATTTTCATCCACTCAGTTTATGACACCAGTTACAATTAAGGAAATTAGTTTAATGATTATTGGATCAATTGCTTTAGGAAGTTTCATAGGAGCAGTTTTATATGGCTTAAACAAATTTTTTCAAAAGTTGACAACAAACTAAATAAAAGCCCTTTGACTCAAAGGCTTTTCTTTTGGTATCATCTAGTAGTTTTGCATATCTTAGTGTCATTTCTGGAGAAGCATGAGCCAATAACTCTTGTACTGTTAAAATATCTGCACCACCGTTTAACATTTTGACAGCATATGTATGGCGAAATTGATGGCTTTTAAAATAAATGCAATCTTTGCACTAGAACCTTTTGATTGGTGACAAAAACCAGCTAATATCCGGTCAAGATATTAGCTGGTTTTTTGTAATGAACACTTAGAGCGAAAAGAGCGCAATCCTTACTCTAGAAAAGCGCCCGATTGTGGAAAACCAAAGAGTAACAATCACCCTATCTGATAAATTCATAAAACGGATTCTCTGGTTCATCTTTTTTTAAATCCACATTATATTCACCAAGAAAATTGATGTACTCCTATTCTAACAAATTTTATTTGGGACTTATATGTATGCCTTCACTCTCCCGCCAATCTGCGTAAAGTATACGCTTTACATTATCATATCCATTGGTAGTTAATTGGTTATCTAACCACTGTTGATCAAATCCGAGTTCATGTAAATTATCCCATAAAATTTCCCCATCTATAATTAACGATGTTGGGAGGTCTACTTGACTTTCTGGAAGATTGAGATCTTGCTTGTCTGGGTTTTGATACTTAGATTTTAATAATAAACTTATTTCCCCATTAGCTTCCAATATACCGTATTTGACTTCGCGAACTGAAAAAACATTATTTTGTCGAAGTATACTCAAAACTTGATTTACATCCAATTTGTTCTTTTTAAGTAACTTTCGATCCATGACACCATCCCGAATGATGATGTTAGGATCGCCTAATAAGAGAGAACGTATCGATTTATTTTTTAGAGTCATAAACTCTATCACCAACATGAGAAGCGTCCACAATCCGATGGCATATAAAAAGTGAAAAGTCCTTACCTTATCTTCATACATGGTATTTCCTAAAAGATCTCCAAGTACTAACACAAAAACTAAGTGAAACGGGGTTAACTGAGAGATGGATGTTCTGCCTGTTATGATAATAATAAAAAATAAGGTGACAAAACCTACTATGACTTTGATCGTTACTAAACCAATATTAACTTCTTCCAAAGTTTTTTCCTCCAATTTAAATTTTACTTAGTTGTAAGATCTTGAAGTGTAGATAAAAATGATACAGCTTATCTTCTAATAAACTTATTTCCTTAAGATTTTCAAATATATTATCTATTGATATCACCCCTATATTTAAATTAAAAGCTAACAGCTATTTTTGAATTCAAACTCTTTGAGCTGCCTTTTTTAGTATTTCTATTTTTTAGTAATAAAATTCCATCGTAAATAAGAAAAAAACCCATGTTGAAAGTTCTTCTAACACGGGTTTTCGACTTTTTTCAAATGAATCAGAAATATTTTAAAAACAATGAAATTTTTAAAATATAGATTTAAGATAGAACAATAAAAACAGGATACATCATCTTATAATAATGGAGAAAGCAGGCGAGAACCCTGTTCAACAATGCGATCGGTCAGGGATCGTTGCAGCAAGTCTTCAATTCTTAATGGTACAGAATCAGTAAGATCCCTCTCGAACTGCTCTGTGAGTTCCCCTGCCACATCAGCACTGTACAAGACTTGACACACTTCATAATTCAGGCGAAAACTTCTCATATCATAGTTTGCTGAGCCTACTTCTGCAATTTCCTCATCAATGATCATCAGTTTCGCATGTAACATTCCTTTATCGTACTGGTAGATTTGGACCCCAGCTTCTATAAGTTCCCCGTAATAGGTACGACTTGCAAAGCCCACAATTTTTTGATCAATATGGCGAGGAACAAGTAATCTTACCCGTACACCACGAGCCACAGCTGTCTTTAATGCCATAATAATATCTGTTTCTGGTATAAAGTAGGGCGTTGTTATATCAATGGTTTTGGTCGCTTGTGTTATACATATAAAGTAAGCTTGACGAATAACTGGTGTAGGAATTCCAGGGTTTCCTTCCAACGTATGGATGTATGCTTTTTGCAATTCTCCTGTCTTTGTTTGAGTATTGTCTGTTTTACCTTCTATAGGCCATAACTCAGATCCTAATTCGGCAGACCATCTTGAAAGATCTATGCTGCCGGTTGGATTGATTTCCTTTGATTTATATTTTGGGATTTTAGTGGCCTTTTTCGTTGCCTCAGATTTTGTTTTTGACTTTATCCGTTCTGGTACAGCTATATTCCAATGAACGTCGAAGATAGTCTGCAAGTCGTCTGTTGCTTCCCCTATAATTTGCAAATGAGTGTCCCTCCAAAATCCTACGTCTGGCTTTAATCCCGTATATTCATACCCAACGTTCATACCGCCAGTAAAGGATTCCTTTCTGTCAATCGTGACAATCTTACAATGATCCCGATAATTCCAATTGGACAAAATCCAGGGAAAGCTTAAAGGAAATATTGTCCGACATTCTATCCCTGCTTCCACCATCTGAAGAATTTTTTGACGCGGAAATTTTTTACTCCCCCAACCATCTCTAATAAAACGAACCCGCACTCCATTTACTGCTTTTTCGATCAGCAGTTCTGTGATGCGATTACCAATTTGGTCGTTCCGATAGATGAAATATTCCAGATCAATGGTTTTTTGGGCTTTTTGTAGGGATTCGATAAGTTGTTCATATTTTGCTATTCCATTGTTTAGTACTTGGACTTTGCCGACTCGAAGCCCGCCTACAGTAAAATACCTTAAAGCATCGGCGATTATCGATGCTGAATCACTACATGTATCAGGTAACTTATCAGACTCATTATGAAAAGAGGTCAATCTTTTACGATGAATAAGCTTGGGATTTGATATGCTAAGATATAGTAAGAAACCAACGACAGGCAAAACAAGGACGATTACTATCCAATTCAAAGCTTTGGCTGGCCGACGAACTTCCCAAATTGCTATGAATAAGATAAAGAACGTATTTAACAGGTATAGAAAAAAAATCCACTCCAACTAAAATTCCTCCTTAGTTTTTCCCTTAATATGTACAAACTATGTAGCAAGTATACGTTTGGAATACGAGGAATTGTTCAGATTGACCTTTTCTCATGAGACACCTCAAATAATTTTGTAATTAGTTTGTTTTGTCACAGGAAATTTAATGTTGGAGATGTATCGAAAAACAAAAAAGGAGGTTCGTTTTACATTTATTCCATTTAAACCTAAAATCTTACATTATTCTGCTGTAGCTGACTAAGTATATTCGATGTTAAAAAGACTCCAACAGGGGGTAAGGTACCACTAATTACGGGATATCCGGTAAGAGCTCTATCGGTTGTAGTAACCCATGTTCCGTATTCGCTGCGGGTATCATAGCTGAAATTGGCCAAATAGACCGGTTTGATGATGAAACTAAAGTAGCGAAATACGCAAGTCTATACTGGCGAAAGCATCAGTCTGGGCGCTTTACTGCCGAAGACAGTCCTTATCACGTAACGGTAACTACTACTTGCGATATTACTTAGTTGAAGCCGCCAACTCCGTAAGAAGGCAAGTTCCGGATTACCGGGATTTACTACGTGAAAAAGTACAGTGAAGTACCAAAACATCAACACAAACGTGCACTCGTTCTAACCGCAAGAAAACTCGTGCGATTGGTGGATGCGCTACTAACGCAGTCACCAACTCTTTACGCCAGAAAGGGGCGTGAAAATATGACATAAAACTTGTCATTGCTATCTTTCAAATAATTTCCAGTAAATAACATTCGTTACTGGTCTAGTTTCGTGATGCTTTTTTTAAGTAAATTGCCCTTTGATAACTTTACATTCTTTCATTTTTCAGTTGACATACTACCGCAGGTCTTTATTATCCATTATTAAAAATTATGTTTATACTATATCCATTAATGGATTTTACTAAAGACCCTTCTGTCCTATGCCAACTGCTAAATTGTTACTTCTGACTTTATAGCTTGAAACCCGTCATAACCTTATTTAACCTCTTAAAAGAGGGGTCACTTTATCAATGGCTTCTTGTAACTTTTGACTGTTTTGGCTATACATATGTTTCGCTTTTTCTACTTCTGTCCCAAGCGCAAATAATTCTAAGTCCGCCTGACATTTTTTCATGGTTGAAAGTAATAAAGGCTTTTCTTGAGGAGAAGGAACTTGAAGTTTATCATCAAAAAGGTCAACGGTTAATTGCCCATAAGAATCTACCTGCCCAAGAAAGACATTTTCAATGGTAACTCCTAGTTTTTCTAGTTCAGTGTGTAACCACCTTCTGCTTTGGCCAATTGTCGCTAATGGTTCATCTAATATTTCACCATCCATAATAACTGTTTGAGGTTCCTTACTTGGAGCAACAGCTATCCCTAAATCTTTTGCGGTTAACGGTCGATTTTCTTTCTTTAACAAGACGTTGAGATCGCCGGTTGGCTCTAATACCGCAAATTCCACATCAGCTGCCTGATAGACACTTTTCTGTCGAAGTAACTCTAACAATTCATCGATTGTGTATTTTTCCTTTTTCAAATTATCTTCCATGATTTTTCCATCTTTGATAAAAACCGTCCCTTTCCCCTCCATAAAGTCGCGAAAATGTTTATTTTTCAAGGAAATGATGCCTGCTAAGAAGGGTACTGCCGCAAAGATTACGATACTAAGTATCCCATGAGCAATGCTTTTATCAATTCCCGTGGCCATGTCTGCTCCTATATTACCGATGGTCATACCGGTGACATATTCAAAGAAGGAAAGCTCAGATATTTGTTTTTTACCTAACCATTTTGTAATAGCAAAAAGAATAACTAAAAACAGTAAAGACCGCAAAACTACAATTAACCAATCTGGCATCTTTTACACCTCCTATAAAATTAGAAAAAGCTGTTCGTCTTAAAAACCTTTATATTGGGCTTCTTCTCTCTCCAATTCTCCCACTCGATTTTTTAAATCTGTTACGATTTCATTCATGACATTCATCGTTTCGTGCAAAGTCTGCTTTGATTGATCATCTTGAGTTCGTAATGCTAAATTGGATAAACCAGCTTCTACTCCTTTAAGACTGACAAGACATTGTTTCACATCTGATGCAATCGTCATTTTACATCCTCCTTATCCTTTTGGTTTAAAAAATATAGCGCCAATCATTCCAAAAATAATGGCGGCTGAAATTCCGGCACTTGTTACTTCAAACATTCCTGAAATA
This sequence comes from Priestia veravalensis, assembly GCF_001457055.1. Classification (NCBI taxonomy): domain Bacteria; kingdom Bacillati; phylum Bacillota; class Bacilli; order Caryophanales; family Bacillaceae; genus Priestia; species Priestia veravalensis. The sequence goes on from NZ_KQ758631.1 coordinate 103,068, forward strand.
ACACCTACTAACCCATGTTTTTCGGCTTCAGCCATTGCCCCATGTACAAGAGAATTTCCGAAACTTGTAATAGGAATGGTCGCTCCTGCTCCTGCAAAATCGATAAAAGGTTCGTATAAACCAAACCCATCTAGAAGAGCGCCAATCACTACAAATGTACTTAAGGTATGTGCTGGTGTAAGCTTAAATACATCAAACATAATTTGCCCAATAACGCAGATCAAGCCTCCTACAACAAAAGCCCAAAAGAAAATCATAGCTCTTATTCACCTCCATATTCAATTGATACCGCATGAGCGATACAAGGAATAGTTTCACCCTGCTGAAAGCTTAATGGCGATAATAAAGCACCTGTTGCTACGACTAATATTCGTTTAAATTCGCCTTTTTTCATTCGGTTTAATAGATGACCATATACAACGGTTGCTGAACATCCTGGCCCACTAGCGCCAGATAGAACTGGCTGTCCTTCTCGATAAATCATAAGGCCACAATCTTGATATTGTTCTTCACGTATTGGTGTTCCATGTTTTTTAAATAAATCAAGCGAGACTTCTCGTCCAATGTGGCCAAGATCTCCCGTTACAATCAAATCATAATAAGATGGATCAAGATTTCGCTCAGTAAGATGTGCTTCAATGGTATCAACAGCCGCCGGAGCCATTGCTCCTCCCATATTAAATGGATCCGTCATTCCCATATCGATCACGCGTCCAATCGTTGCAGAGGTCACACGAGGTCCCTCTCCAGAATCACTTAACAAAGCAACGCCAGCACCTGTCACTGTCCATTGAGCAGTAGGTGGTTTTTGTCCACCGTATTCGGTCGGATAACGAAATTGTTTTTCGACGGCGGTATTGTGACTCGAAGCACCAGTTAACAAATAGTTAGCTCCTTTTGTGTTAACTAAGTAAGCACCAAGAGCCAGTCCTTCCATGGATGTAGAACAAGCACCAAATAATCCAAGGTACGGTGTGCCAAGTGTTCGGCAAGCAAAACTAGTGGGCGTCATTTGATTAATCAGATCTCCTCCAAGGAAAAACTGAACCTGTTCCTTTTGAAGACCTGCTTTTTCGATAGCTTTTTGACTCGCTTCTTCTACCAAAACCTTGTGCGCTTTTTCATAAGAATCCTGTTTTAACCATAAATCAGAATGAAGTAAATCAAAATCATTAGCAAGTGCTCCTTTTGCTTCAAAAGGACCTCCGACCGTTCCAGTGGAGATAATGACAGGTTTTTGATCAAAGACCCATGTACGATGTCCCGTAAGCATTACAAGCCACCCCACTGTATGAGAATCGTTTTAATGGCCGCAATAACAAATGCCGAAAAGGTACCAAATAAAATGACGGAGCCAGCTAACTTAAACATATTACCACCAACACCTAGGACAAATCCTTCCGTTCGATGTTCAATACATGCTGATATGACGGCATTTCCAAAGCCGGTAACGGGAACCGCGGAACCGGCACCTCCAAATTGAGCAATTCGATCGTAAACACCGAAGCCTGTTAGAAGCATAGCAATAAAAATCATGGTCCCTACTGTTGGGTTTCCAGCCGTTTGATCTGTAAAATCAAAATAATAAATATAAAACAGTTGAATGGCTTGGCCAATAAGACAAATGATCCCACCCGTAAAAAAAGCTTTGATACAATTTTTAACTACTGGTCTCTTGGTTTCTTTCTGTTTTTCAAGATCTTGATATTCCTGTTGGACAGGTGTTAATTGTTTCTTTTGATTATTTGACATGTGTATACCTCTTTCATCACGCTTTTTCTTTCATAAGGTTTTTAATATTGTTAAATTCTCTTTTTAATGTTTTTTTCTTTATCTTGTCTTTTTGCAGTTTTTCTTCTAATTGTTCCAACTCCCAATAGATTTTTTGATCAGTTGAAACTAAGACTTTATAATCCGGATAAGCTTTTTCTAAGTCTGTTTTCACGTTCTTTTTGATTTTTTTTAATTGAAAGCGATGAAATTGATCTACTTTTATCGCCATTAACAGCTCTTTATCGGTATTTACTGCTTTAACAGCCGAAACTTCTTCCTCTTTTATGATCTTTTCTTTTGCTTGATTGGCAACTGTTTGATTAATGGGTTGGTTTGTATGTACCTTGACGATCGTTGTATCATCATTGCCATTAGTCGAATGATTCTGTTGCCCCGTACATCCGGATATATATACAATAATCATGGCTAAAAAAAGAAAATGATTTAATCTTCTTATCTTTCTTTTCATACAATCACCTGTCCGTTTCTACTCAAGAATTGAAGTGTAAAAAGGTTGGTTAATTGAACCAACCTTTTTATCCTATTCTTATTGCTTGTATTGAGGCTCTTCTTGTTCGATTTGTTGAACACGTGGTTCAATGCTGTCTACAACGGATTGGGTTTGCTTAGCTGCATCTTGGTAAAGTTGCTTAGCTTGTTGATTATCTGTACTAAGAGCAAATGTTTCAAAACTTGCTTGAGCACTTTTCAATCCTGCTAGAGCTGTTTTAACGTCATTTATTACTGTCATGATAATTTCCTCCTTGAATTTTTTTTTGTTACTCTTTTATATTGCTCTATGGAGAATTTTTTATTCAATGATTTTTGGGAAATTTAAATCTAAATTATTTTTGACGTATAGCTCCATTTTTCCGATAATAACCCCTTTTCCATATCCCCATCATTTCTTCTATTTCTCGTTGACAGCAATAGCTCTTATAACTTTTCATTTTTTCTTTTCTCAACTTCAATTTCTTTTACACCCCTACCTTTATAAATCTGAATTTTCTGCAATATTATTCATGCACAAAAAAATCCTTTATAATGGTTGGGTGGTAGTAAACCATCCAAATCCAAAATAAAGGACATACACATGGATAAGTTTACACGAAAAACATCATTTGAACAATGGCTTTCACCGATTTCCTCCACAAAACTAGAGGAACTTGTGGAAGCCTATCAATTAAATTACTATACAAAGAAGCTGTACATTGCTTCATTCTTGAAATTACTCGTATTCGCACAACTCAACGAAACCGAAAGTCTACGTGCGGTTAGTGATACGTTATTCTCGGATGACCTACAAAAAGCAACCGAACTAGAATCA